>JBJMOZ010000135.1:0-13546 GCA_045803465.1 Gemmatimonadales bacterium
AGGGGCCGCGCAAGGCGGAGAGCGAGTCCACGGCGCCAGCGGCGCCAGCTCCGAAGAGCGCCGAGGCCACCGCGCCGAAGGCCGACGCGCCCGCAGCAGCCGCGAAGCCTGCGTCGAAGAAGAAGGCCGCCGAGTGACCGATGCCGTGATCACCGCCGAGCTGCGCCGGGTCGCCCGGCAGCTGGGGGACGAAGCGGGCGTGCCGTTCGTGCTCGAGCGTCCGCGCGACGCGGGGCACGGCGACCTCGCCACCAACATCGCGCTGCTGCTGGCGAAGACGGTGCGGAAGTCGCCGCGCGATGTGGCCACGCACATCGTCGAGGCGATGCAACTGCCTGCCGACGTCGTCGAGCGGGTCGAGATCGCGGGCCCCGGCTTCATCAACTTCTGGCTCGCTGGGGACACGCTCGCGAATCTGCATGCCAGCATCGTCGCCGCGGGTCCGGCCTACGGCCGAAGCACGGCCGGCGAGGGCGTGAAGGTGAACGTCGAGTTCGTCTCCGCCAACCCGACGGGTCCGCTGCACGTGGGGCACGGCCGTGGAGCGGCGCTCGGCGATGCGATCGCGGCGCTGCTGCAGTGGACCGGGCACGACGTCACGCGTGAGTTCTACATCAACGACGCGGGCGTGCAGATCGACCGGCTGGCCCAGAGCCTGTGGGCGCGCGTGCAGGAGGCGGTCGGCCGGACAGGCACCGTCCCCGAGGGCGGCTACCACGGCGAGTACCTGAAGGAGAACGCCGCCCTGGTGCTCGAGCGCGAGGGCCGCGCCTTCGCCGACCTGCCGGAGGACGAGGGCGTGCGTCGGTGCCGCGTGCTGGCGCTCGAGATCCAGCGCGAGGAGCAGGATCGCGACCTGGCCGACTTCGGCGTGCGCTTCGACGTCCTGACGTCCGAGACGGCCACCTATCAGCGGGGTGCCGTCGCCGAGACGCTCGACCTGCTGGCCGCGCGCGAGTTGACGTACGAGAAGGACGGGGCGCTCTGGCTGCGCACCACCGAGTTCGGCGACGACCTCGATCGCGTGCTGCGGAAGAAGGACGGCAGCTACACCTACTTCCTGCCCGACATCGCGTACCACGTCGACAAGTACGCCCGTGGCTTCCAGTGGCTGATCGACGTCTGGGGGGCCGACCATCACGGGTACATCCCCCGCGTGCGGGCGGTGCTGCGCGCCCTTGGCTACCAGGACCAGCGCTTCGACGTGGAGCTGGTGCAGCTCGTGAAGGTGCTGCGCGGCGACGAAGAGGTGAAGATGTCCAAGCGCGCGGGGACCTTCATCACCCTGCGCGACCTGCTCGACGAGGTGGGCCCCGACGCCGCGCGCTGGTTCTTCATCGCGCGCCGCGGCGACTCGCAGCTCAACTTCGACATCGAGCTCGCCAAGAAGCAGACGGACGAGAACCCGATCTTCTACGTGCAGATGTCGCATGCGCGGCTCAGCGGGATCTTCCGCACGGCCGGGCGTGCGCCCGAGGACGTCACCGGCACGCTCGACGTCGCCGCGCTGCCGGCGCCCGAGGATCTCGAGCTGCTCAAGAAGCTCGGGGAGTTCGCCGAGCAGGTGGAGCGTGCGGGGCGGGATCGCGAGCCGCACCGCGTCTGCGTCTACCTGCACGACCTCGCCGGTGTCGTGCATGGCTGGTATCACCGCACCCGTACCGTAGGCGAGGACGCACCGGTCGAGCACGCACGGCTGCAGCTCGCGCGCGCCGCCCGGACCGTGCTGGCCAACGGTCTCACGCTTCTCGGCCTCTCGGCCCCTGACCGGATGTGACCGGATGAGTCTGCTCGTCATCGGCAGCGTCGCGCTCGATTCCATCTTCACCCCGTTCGGCGAGACCGCCGACACCCTGGGCGGCTCCGCCGTCTACTTCAGCGTCGCCGCCTCGCTGATGCACCCCGTGCGCGTGGTGGGCGTGGTGGGCTCGGATTATCCGGTGCACGAGCTCGAGCGGCTCGCGCCGCGCGGCATCGACTGGAGCGGGGTGGAGCACTGCTCGGGCGAGAGCTTCCGCTGGAAGGGCAAGTACTCCTACGACCTGCAGAGCCGCGAGACGCTCGAGACGCGCCTGGGCGTGTTCGCCGACTTCGTGCCGAAGCTTCCGCCGAGCTATGCCGACTCGGACTTCCTGTTCCTGGGCAACATCGATCCCGAGCTGCAGCTCGCGGTGCTCGACAAGGTGCCGTCGGCCCGCCTGGTGGCGTGCGACACGATGAACTACTGGATCCAGAGCAAGCGCGAGGCGCTGCTCGAGCTGCTCAAGCGGGTCGACGTGCTGCTCGTCAACGATGGCGAGGCGCGCGAACTCTCCGGCGACTGGAACATCCATCGGGCCGGCCGCTGGATCCTCAACCAGGGCCCCAAGCGCGTCGTGATCAAGCAGGGCGAGTACGGCGCGCTGCTCATGGGCGGCGGCCGCACGTTCTACACGCCGGCGTTCCCGCTCGAGGAGGTGTTCGACCCCACCGGCGCGGGCGATGCCTTCGCGGGCGGTTTCATGGGCTACCTGGCGCGCTTCGGCGAGCTCAACGATACCGAGCTCCGCCGCGCCATGGTGTACGGCAGCGTGATGGGATCGTTCGCCGTGTCGGCGTTCAGCATCAACGGATTCGACGACGTGACGCCGCAGCTCGTGGAGCAGCGGGCGCGGTCGTTCCGCGAGCTCACCCACGTGGACCTGGCGGAGCCGATCGCGTGAGCGGCAGCCAATACGCCCAGGCCGGCGTCGATCTGGTCAGCGCCGACGCGGCCAAGGAACGCATCGGCGAGCTGGTGAAGGGCACGCGCACGGCGCTCAGCACCGGGCTCGTGGGCGCGTTCGGCGGCATGGTGCGGATCCCGGCCGGCATGCGGAAGCCCACCCTGGTGCTCAGCACCGACGGCGTCGGCACGAAGGTCATGGTGGCGCTGCAGGCGGGCCGCTGGGATACGGTGGGCGAGGATCTCGTGAACCACAGCGTGAACGACATCCTGGTGCACGCCGCGCGGCCGATCGCCTTCATGGACTACATCGCGGGCGCCGGACTCACGGTGGGCCAGATCGCCGGGATCGTCGAGGGCATCGCGCGCGGCTGCCGCGCGCACGACATGGCGCTCGCGGGCGGCGAGACGGCGCAGATGCCGGGACTCTACCAGCACGGCCACTACGACCTCGCCGGCACCATCATCGGCGTCGTCGAGGAGGACGAGGCGCTGCACGGCGACCACGTGCAGCCCGGAGACGTGTTGCTGGGCTACGCGTCCACGGGTCTCCACACCAACGGCTATACGCTCGCGCGCCGCGTCGTGTTCGACAAGGCGGGCCTGCGCCTCGACGAGACGCTCGGCGACACCGGCCAGACGGCGGCGGACGCGCTGCTCGCCGTGCATCGCAGCTACGTGCCGGCCATCTGGCCCGTCATCGGGTCGATGCATGCACTGGCACACATCACGGGTGGCGGGATCGCGGGCAATCTCGTGCGCGTGCTGCCCGAGCATGCGGCGGCGGTCGTGGACCCGACGGCGTGGACGCGCCCCGCGCTGTTCCGCTTCATCCAGCAGGCCGGCACGGTGGACGAGGCCGAGATGCGCGACGTGTTCAACCTCGGCATCGGCATGATCGGGGTGCTGCCGGCCGGCGCCGTGGCGGCGGCTCAGGCAGCCGCGCGCGCAGCCGGCGTCGAGACATGGGTCATCGGTGACGTGCGCGCCGGCGCCCGTGACGTGCGCTTCGCGGACTGAGGGTGGACGAGCGACAGGCGATGACGCGAGCGATCGAGCTCGCCTGGCGCGGCTGGGGACGCGTGTCGCCCAACCCGATGGTCGGGGCGGTCGTGCTGCAGGACGGCCAGTCGGTAGGGGAGGGCTGGCACTCGGAATTCGGACAGCGTCACGCCGAGCCGGTCGCGCTGGAGGCGGCCGGCAGCGGGGCTCGCGGGGCGACGCTGGTGGTCACCCTCGAGCCCTGCGCGCACCAGGGCAAGCAGCCTCCCTGCGTCGATGCGGTGCTGGCGGCCGGCGTGCACCGCGTGGTGGTGGCACTTGAGGATCCGAACCCGCTGGCTCGAGGTGGCGCGGCGCGGTTGCGCGAGTCCGGCGTCGAGGTGGAGTGCGGGTTGCTGGCGGCGGAGGCCGCGGCGCAGAACGCCGTCTTTCTCGCGTCGCTGCGCGATGCGTCGCGGCCGTTCGTGGCGCTCAAGCTGGCCACGTCGCTCGACGGGCGCATTGCCGACCACACGGGTCGCTCCCGCTGGATCAGCGGGCCCGAGGCGCGAGACTGGGCACAGTGGCTCCGCGCCGGCTACGACGCGATCGCGGTCGGTGGCGGCACGGCACGGGAGGACGATCCGTCGTTGACGGTGCGGGGAGCATTGCAGCCGCGACGCGCGCCGCTGCGCGTGGTGTTCACCCGGCGGGCCGAGCTGTCGCCATCCCTCGTCCTGGCGGGGACGGCGCGTGACCTGCCGACGATTGTCTTCGCGGCCGAGCACGCCGCGTCGTCCGCCTCGGGTCTGCGCGACGCCGGAGTCGAGGTGGTGGAGCAGGCGCCTCCCGCCGTCGCGCTCGCGACCCTCCGGGCCCGTGGAGTGCAGAGCGTGCTGGTGGAGGGCGGCGGCCGCCTCGCGGGCGCGTTGCTCGATGCGGGGCTGGTGGATCGCCTCTATTGGGTGCAGAGCCCGCTGTGGCTGGGCGAGGGTGGTCGGCCGGCCGTGGCGGGACATGAGAGCCTGGCGCTCGCGCAGGCGCCCAGATGGCGGATCGTCGAGCGCCGGGCGCTCGGAGAGGACACGTTGCTCGTGGCGGATCGGACCTGATGTTCACCGGCCTCATCACCGCAGTCGGGACCATCGCGCGCGTTGCGCGCGACGCGAATGGTCTCGAGCTCACTATCGCGGCGCCGTACACGGACCTCGAGCTGGGCGAGAGCATCGCGGTCGACGGCGCCTGCCTCACGGCGCAGTCGCTCGGCAGGGGCACGTTCACGGTGCATGTCGTCGGCACGTCGCTCGACCGTACCAACTTCGACGGTTACGTCGAGGGACGGCGCACGAATCTCGAGCGCGCGCTGCGCCTGGGCGACCGCCTCGGCGGGCACATGGTGCAGGGGCACGTGGATGGCGTGGGCCGCGTCGTGAGCACGGTGCAGCGGGATGACGCGTTGCTGGTGGATCTGCGTGTCCCGGCGGACATTGCGCGCCTCGCGATCCCGCTCGGCTCCATCGCGGTCGACGGCGTGAGTCTGACCGTGAACGCGCGGCCCGCGGGCGACGTCGTCCAGATCTCGCTCATTCCGTTTACCTTGCAGCAGACGACGCTGGGCGAGCGACAAGCCGGCGATCAGGTGCATCTGGAGGCGGACATGCTGGGCAAGTACGTCGCGGCGCTCCTCGAGTCCCGCATCGCCGCGCCTGGCGCCGAGGTGAGTGCATGAGCGGCCACAGCGTCGAGCAGGCCATCGAGGACCTGAGGAACGGCAAGGTGATCATCGTCGCCGACGACGAGGATCGCGAGAACGAGGGCGACCTCGTCGGCGCGGCCCAGCTGGTGACGCCGGAGATGATCAACTTCATGGCGCTGCACGGCCGCGGGCTCATCTGCCTCGCACTCACCGCCGAGCGCTGCGAGGAGTTGGGCCTGCCGCAGATGACCGACCGGAACACGGAGGAGCTCTCCACCGCGTTCACCGTGTCCATCGATGCCGATCGCCGCTTCGGCGTCACGACCGGCATTTCCGCCAGCGACCGGTCGACCACCATCCAGGTGGCGCTCAACCCGAAGTCGGTGCCCTCCGACCTGCGACGCCCGGGACACATCTTTCCGCTGCGCGGCCGCCTCGGTGGGGTGCTGCAGCGGGTCGGTCATACCGAGGGCAGCATCGATCTCGCGCGCCTGGCGGGCCTCGTGCCCGCCGGCGTGATCTGCGAGATCCTGAATCCCGACGGCTCCATGGCGCGGCGTCCGCAACTGCTGGAGATGGCGGAGAAGTTCGGGCTGACGTTCATCACGCTGGCGCAGCTCGTTGCCCACCGGCTCCGCGAGGAGCGGCTGGTGCACCGCGTCGCCGAGGCGCGGCTGCCCACGCCGTTCGGCGAGTTCCACATCATCGGCTACCGCAACGACGTGGACCGCAACGAGCACGTCGCCCTGGTCATGGGCGAGGTGTCGGGTGAGGCCGACGTGCTCGTCCGCATGCACTCGAAATGCCTCACGGGCGACGTCTTCCACTCCATGCGCTGCGACTGCGGCGACCAGCTCGAGGCGGCGATGCGCCAGATCGGCGAGGCGGGTCGTGGCGTCATCGTGTACCTGGACCAGGAAGGCCGCGGCATCGGGCTGCTGAACAAGCTGCGCGCATACGAGCTGCAGGATTCCGGCGCCGATACGGTGCAGGCCAACCAGCGACTCGGCTTCGCGCCCGACCTGCGCAACTACGGCATCGGCGCGCAGATCCTGCGGGACCTCGGGCTGTCCTCCATCCGCATCATGACCAACAATCCGCGCAAGCTCGTCGGCATCGATGGCTACGGCCTCGTGATCACCGAGCGCGTGCCCCTCGTCTCCGCGCCGCATCTCGAGAACCGCGACTATCTCGCGGTCAAGCGGGACAAGCTCGGCCACCTGCTGGCCCACTGACCATGCCCGACATCTCCGGACGACCCGGCCCCGTGGGGCGGGTCGGCATCCTCGTCAGCCGCTACAACGAACGCATCACGGGCCGCCTGCTCGAGGGCGCCCGCGCGGCGTGCCGCGAAGCGGGGGTCGACGAGGCGCTCGTGGACGTCGTCTGGGTGCCGGGCGCGTTCGAGCTCGGGGCCGCGGCCTCGGCTGCGGCGAACAGCGGCCGCTACGCCTGCCTGGTGGCCCTCGGCGCCGTCATCCGCGGCGAGACGCCCCACTTCGACTACGTCGCCGGCGAAGCGGCGCGCGCGCTCAGCGACGTCGCGGTGCGCCACGCGCTGCCGGTGGCCTTCGGCGTGCTCACGGTGGACACGATGCAGCAGGCCGCCGATCGCGCCGGCGGCAGTGCCGGCAACAAGGGTCACGAGGCCGCGACGTCGGCACTCGAGCTGGCCGACGTCCTCGCACGACTGCGGCAGGGCGCATGATCCGCATCGAGACGAAGGGGCGCGCCCGTGCGCTGCAGCTGCTGTACGCCTGGGAGCTCACCGGCGCGCCCGTCGTCGCCGAAGCCGCGACGGGCCTCGCGCGATTGACCGGTCCCGAGCCGCGCATCCTCGACCGTGCCGAGGCGCTGGTGACGGGCGTCGTGGCATCGCTCGACGCGATCGACCGCGCCGCGGCCGTGGCCGCCGACAACTGGCGCCTGAGCCGCATCGCCACCGTGGAGCGCAACATCCTCCGCCTGGCCATCTACGAGCTGCAGCGCGCCGATCCCGCCGCACCGCCCAAGGTGATCATCGACGAGGCCGTGCAACTGGCGCACTGGTTCGGTGGCGCGCGCGCGCCGGCCTTCGTCAATGGAGTGCTCGACCGCGTGGCCCGCGAACTCGGCGTGCTGTGAGAATTCTCGTCGCCAACTGGCTGGACCTGCGCAATCCGCAGGCGGGCGGCGCCGAGATCCACCTGTTCGAGATTTTCCAGCGGCTCGTCGCGCGGGGACACGAGGTGCGGCTGGTCTGCTCGGGGTGGAAGGGCGCTGCCGAAACCGCAGAGGTGCAGGGACTCCGCGTGACGCGCGTGGGTGGCCGGCACAGCTTCGCGCTCCGGGGCCGCGGCGCCGTGCGCCGCGCGCTCGCGGAAGAGCAGCCCGACGTGGTGTGCGAGGACATCAACAAGCTGCCCCTCTTCCTCGCCGGCGTCACCGATCGCCCATTCCTCGCCATCGTGCCCCATCTCTTCGGCAGCACGGCCTTCGAAGAGGCCAGCTGGCCCATGGCGTCGATCGTCTGGCTCGCCGAGCGGCCGCTGCCTGCGATGTACCGGCGGGCGGGCTGGCACGCCATCAGCGAGAGCACGCGGGACGACCTGGTGGCGCGCGGCGTGCCGGCCGAGCGCATCCGGGTCATCCACCCCGGCGTCGACGCAAACCACTACCGACCGTTGGCCGGAACCGTGCGGACGCCCCATCCGACCTTCGTGTATGTTGGAAGGCTGAAGCGATACAAGGGCGTCGATCTCGCCATCCGGGCGCTCGCCGTGGCGCGGCGGACGCGTCCCGACCTGCGGCTGTGCATCGCCGGCGGCGGCGACCACCGGACCGCGCTCGAGGCGCTCACCGACGAGTTGGGCCAGCGCGAGGCGGTGCAGTTCCTCGGCTTCGTGAGCGAGGAGGCGAAGCTCACGCTGTTCCGGACGGCATGGGCCAACCTCTTCCCGTCGCCGAAGGAGGGCTGGGGCATCACGGTCGTCGAGGCGGCGGCCTGCGGCACGCCCTCGCTCGCATCGGACAGCCCCGGACTGCGCGATTCGGTGCGCCACGGGGAGACGGGCTACCTTGTAACGCATGGGGACGTGGACGGGCTGGCGGCGCGCATGCTCGAGCTCGCCGCGAATCCCGCCCTGGTCGAACGCCTCGGAGCGCAGGGCCGACGGCAGGCCGAAAGCCTGAGCTGGGATGCCGCCGCGCTCGCCACCGAGGAGCATCTCGAGGCACTCATTCACGCGCCGCAACGGCGCTGACGCTGGGAGGCTGACATGCAGATCAACGTGACGGTGCGGCACTGCGAGATCGACGGGGCGCTCGACGAGCGCGCGCGTGCCGTGGCCGAGCGGGTGGGCGGTGTCGCGCTGCGCCCGATCGACTGCACGGTGCTCTTCGACGTGGACGGTCCGAGTCAGGTGGCCGAGGTGCGTCTGCGCGATGCGCGCGGCGAGACCATCGCGCGCGGCGAGGGGGCCAATCACCGCACCGCGCTCGACCGGGCCGAGGAGCGCATTCGCCGTCAGCTGCAGGCGGCCGCGAGCCGCGCGCGCAGCGGCCGTCACGCCGAAACCGCCGAGGGTTGATGCTCAGGCTTCGGGACCTGCTCGAGCGGGAAGGCGATCCACTCCAGCTCGAGGCGCTCACGGGCGAGGCCGGCCTCGACCGGCAGGTCCCGGACCCCGAGGTGGCGAGTCCCGGCCTCGCCCTCGCCGGCTACGTGGGACGCTTCGCGCCCCAGCGGCTCCACGTGCTCGGCGAGACCGAGATCACCTACTTGAACGGCCTGCCGGCCGACGAGCGCCTGCATCGGCTCGAGCAGTTCTTCAATTTCGAGCTGCCCTGCCTCTTCATCACGAAGGGGCTCGATGTGCCGGCCGAAATGCTGGCCCTGGCGAAGGAGCGCGGCGTGCCGCTGCTGCGCTCGCGCCTGAAGACGGCGGAGTTCTACCGGCGCGTCAAGCCGGTGCTCGAGGAGGCGTTCGCCCCGCGCACCACGCTGCACGGCTCGCTCGCCGACGTGTACGGCGTGGGGCTGCTGTTCATCGGGCGCTCGGGGATCGGCAAGAGCGAATGCGTGCTCGATCTGGTCGAACGCGGCCATCGGCTCGTGGCCGACGACGTGGTGCAGGTGACGCGGCGCGGCGCCGACATCCTCATCGGTCGTGGACATGAGCTCGCCGCGCACCACATGGAGATTCGGGGCATCGGCCTGATCGACGTGCAGGCACTGTTCGGCATCCGCGCGGTGCGGCAGCAGAAGCGCATCGAGGTGGTGGTGCAGCTCGAGGACTGGGAGACGGCCAAGGACGTCGCCGACCGCACCGGGCTCTCGCACCACACGAGCGAGGTGCTCGGCGTCAACATCCCGCGCGTGATCGTGCCGCTCAATCCCGGCAAGAACATCACCGTGGTCTCGGAGGTGGTGGCGATGATGCACCTCCTGCGCTACTCCGGCGTGGACGTCGCGGCGCAGTTCAACGAGCGCCTCATCCGCCGCATGAAGGAGAAGCGGGGGATCAAGGGTTACCTGCAGGAAGACTATGAATAACGGGACGCTCAGGGGCGTCGTGGTGTGCCACGGTCCGCTCGCGGGGGCGCTGGTCGGGGCGGTGGAGCAGATCTCGGGCTTGAAGGACGCGCTCGTCGCCGTGTCGAACGATGGCTGCGATCGTGGCAGCCTCGAGGCGCGGGTCGAAGCGGCGGTGGGTGCGGGGCCCGCGATCGTGTTCGTGGACATGGCCAGCGGATCGTGCCTCTTCGCGGTGCTGCGGAAGCTGCGCGAGCGCGAGGGGATCAGCGTCGTCACCGGCGTCAATCTCGCCATGCTGCTCGACTTCGTGTTCCATCGCGAGGGCACGGCGGCCGCCGCGGCGGCGCGCGCCGTCGAGGTGGGCGGCAAGGCGATCGGGGTGAGTGCGTGAGCGTGGTGCTGTGCCGCGTGGACGACCGGCTGATTCATGGCCAGGTCGTCGTGGGGTGGGGTCAGGCGCTCAAGCTGGAGCGCATCGTCCTCGCCGACGACGAGGTGGCGCGGAGCGACTGGGAGCAGGATCTCTATCGCATGGCGGTGCCGGCTGAGTTCGAGGTCGTGTTCGCCACCGTGGCCGCGGCGGCGAGTCGGCTGGCTGAATGGGCCGGGGATGCGCAGCGCACGGCGGTGCTGGTGGGCAGCATCGATGCCGCCGCGCAGCTCTATCACGCCGCGCCGGTGGTGGCGCGGCACATCAATCTCGGTGGCATCCACCACCGGCCGGGGCGGACGGAACGCCTGCCCTACGTGTACCTCACCGATGAGGAGCAGCGGCAACTGCAGCGGCTCGAGGGCGAAGGGGCGCAGATCACCGGGCAGGACGTGCCCACGTCCGCGCCGGTCCCGCTGGAGGCGCTCGGGTGACGGCACTCGTGCTCACGGGACTCTTCGTCTGGGGCATCGTCGTGGCGCTCGATCTGGTGAGCGGTCCACAGGCGCTGCTGTCGCGCCCGCTCGTGGCCGGTACGGTGGCGGGACTGATCGCAGGCGACCTCGAGGCCGGGCTTCGGGTGGGCATGCTGCTCGAGCTGTTCGCGCTCGACGTGCTGCCGATAGGTGCGTCGCGCTATCCCGACTACGGGCCGGCGACCGTCGCCGCGGTGGCGGTCGTGGCGGGACTGCCATGGGTGGAGCGGCTCGGGCTCGCGATGCTGCTGGCGCTTCCGTTCGCGTTCATTGGCGGCTTGACGATGCAGTGGCTTCGCCACGCGAACGCACGCGCGATGCAGGAGCGGGTCGCGGCCCTCGCGGCGGCCGACCGGCGCGCCGTCGCGGCACTGCACTACGGCGGCTTGCTGCGCGATGCGCTGCGTGGGGCGGTGCTCACCGGGGTGGGGCTCGCGGTCGCGCTCCCGCTTCGACGGCTCGAGCTGCCGCCGCACGTGACCACGCTGCTGCTCGCGGCCGCGGTCGGCAGCGGGCTCGCGGCCGTGGTGAGCGGTGCGCTGCGCAGCACCGGTCGCGGCGCGCGCGCCAAGTGGCTCGTGGCCGGGCTCGGGCTCGGTGCCGTGCTCGCGGTAGCATCGGGCGTGTGGCGATGAGGGGCGGCCTGCACGCGCTGCTGCGGCTCTACTATGTGCAGGCCGCATGGAACTACGAGCGCATGCTCGGCATCGGCATGGGGCACGCGGCGGGGCCCTTGCTCGAGGACCTTCGTACCGTCGATCCGGCGCGCCATGCCGAGGCGGTGGCGCGCTCGAGCGATTACTTCAACGCGAACCCGAACCTCGCGGGGCTCGCGCTCGGAGCACTCGCGCGGGCCGAGCTCGATCACGTGCCCGGAGCCGCGGTGTCGCGCCTGCGCACGGCGCTCAGCGGCCCGCTTGGCGCCCTGGGCGATCGGCTCTTCTGGGCCGGGGTCGTGCCCGCGCTGTCGTCGCTCGCGCTCGCGGCCGTGGCACTGGGCGCGGGGTGGTGGGCGGCCGTCGGGCTGGTGGTGGTCTACGGCGTGATCCGCGCGCTCACGGCGCGCTGGGCGCTGGTGACGGGCTGGGCGGAGGGACTGCAGGTGGGGGCGGCCATCGGGAAGTCGTGGCTGCCGAGGGCGGCGGAGCGGGCGGGCCTCGTGGCCGGGTTCTGCGTGGGGGTCGCCATCCCGCTCGCGGCGACGTGGATGCTGCGCGGCGCGGCACGCGAGCCCATGCTGATGGCGCCCGCGGTGGCGCTGGCCGGCCTCACGCTGTCGCGGCTGGTCGGACCGCACCACACCGCCCTCAGATTCGGCGTCGGCGTGCTCGTGCTGGGACTTCTCGCGGGGGTGCTTGGGGCATGATCGAACGCGAAGTGACCATCGTCAACCAGCTCGGCATGCACGCACGGCCGGCGGCGCAGGTCGTGCGCACCGCGAGCGGCTTCAAGTCCGACGTGGAGATCGTCCGCGACGGGGTGGCGGTCAACGCGAAGAGCATCATGGGCGTGATGATGCTGGCCGCCGAGTGCGGCTGCGCCGTGGTGCTCCGCGCGAACGGCGCCGACGAGAACGCGGCGGTCGATGCGCTGGCGAAACTGGTGGCGGAAGGGTTCGGCGAGGATTGAGCGTCCACGACGTGGTGCGCGGCATCGGTGTCTCCCCGGGCGTGGCCTACGCCCGGGCCACGCTCGTGCGCACCAACTTCCCCGACGTGCCCGACCGCACGGTGCGGCCGGACCAGATCGAGGACGAAGTGGCACGCCTGCGCGACGCCGTGCGGCAAGTCACCGAGCAGCTGCAGGAGCTGGGCGAGCGGGTGCTGCAGCGGGCCGGCGTGGAGGAGTCGCGCATCTTCGATGCGCAGATCATGATGGCGCAGGACGAGGAGTTCCTGTCCTCGGTGGAAGTGCTCATCCGCAACAATCACCTCAGCGCCGAGACGGCCTACGAGTTCAAGGCGCTCGAGCTGCGGGCGCTCTGGTCGAGCTCGGGCAGCGCGCAGCTTCGCGACCGGCTCGCCGACCTGCACGCCATCCAGATCCGCATGCTGAGGACCCTCCTCGGCCGCGACATCGAGGAGATGTGGGCGGTGCCAGACGACGAGCAGGTCATCGTCGTGGCACACGAGCTCTCGCCCGGCCTGACGGTGCAGCTCGACCGCGAGCACGTCGTGGGTCTCGTGAGCGAGCAGGGCACGCGCACCTCGCACGCCGCGATCCTCGCACATTCGCTCGGCATTCCGGCCGTGATGGGCGCGTCCGGCGCGCTCGAGCGGATTCCCGAGGGCACGATGGTGCTGCTCGACGGCCAGGCCGGCACCGTGACGGTCGAGCCCTCCAACCTCGAGCTCGACGAGGCGAAGGTCCGCATGAGCCGGCGCCATCGCCTCGAGTTCCAGCTCGAGTCGACCATGGGCCAGCCCGCGGTCACGCCCGACGGGCGCCGCATCGCGCTCATGAGCAACGTGGACCTGCCCGACGAGATCGAGCCCGCGGTGCGCGTGGGCGCCGAGGGGGTGGGTCTGCTGCGCACCGAGTTCCTGCTCACGGGGCGGGCCGCGCTGCCTACCGAACAGGAGCAGGTGGACTACTTCCGCCGCGTGAGCCTCGCGTTCCCCGAGCACAGCGTGGTGATCCGCAGCTACGACGTGGGCGGGGACAAGTTCCCCTCCGCGTTCCGCATGCCGCAGGAGGCGAACCCGTTCCTCGGCTGGCGCTCGATCCGCGTCTGCCTCGACCA
>JBJMOZ010000140.1:0-14289 GCA_045803465.1 Gemmatimonadales bacterium
GACGGGAAACACCGCGCAGGCATCGGCCGGCGTGGCGACGTTCGCGAACCTGCGGATAAGCGAGGCCGCCAGTGGCTATACGCTCCGGGCCACATCCGACGGCATGGAGAGCGTGACCAGCTCGAATTTTCGCGTCCGCTAGCTGACGCGCTTCGTCTTCCGCTTCATGAAGTCCATCAGGATGAACTGCCCCAGCGTCATCGTCGTCGTGAAGTAGGCCTTCCCGCGACAGATCTCCGTCACCTTCTTGACGAAATCCACCAGATAGCGGTCCTTGGCGAGCATGAAGGTGTTGATCATGACACCGGCGCGCCGGCACTCCGCCACTTCCTTGTAGGTCGCCTCGATGATGCGCGGGTCGAGCCCCATCGAGTTGACGTAGATGCGCCCGTCGGGCAGCGACAGCGCGCTCGGCTTGCCATCGGTGATCATGATGATCTGGCGCATGTCCTTCTTCTGCGCCAGCAGCAGGCGGCGGGCGAGCTTGAGCCCTTCCGCCGTGTTGGTGTGATAGGGCCCCACCTGCGCCTTCGCCAGCGCCGCCAGCGGGATCTCCTCCGCCGAGTCGTGGAACAGCACCACCTTGAGCGAGTCGCCCGGGTACTGGGTGCGGATCAGGTGCGTCAGCGCCAGCGCCACCTTCTTGGCCGGCGTGAAGCGATCCTCCCCGTACAGGATCATCGAGTGCGAGCAATCGAGCATCAGCACCGTGGCCGCCGACGAGCGGTACTCGGCCTGGTGCACCATCAGGTCCGGGTAGTCGAGCTCGAGCGGCACCTTGAGCCCGCCGCGCGCGATGGCGCTGGTGAGGGTGCCCGGCACGTCGATATTCATCGTGTCGCCGAATTCGTACTGCTTGCTGGCCGACTCGGCCTCGATGCCCGTGGCCAGGAACGGCGTGTCGTGCGCGCCGAAGCTCGACTTGCCCACGCTGCCGAGCAGGTTCTTGAGCGTCTTGTAGCCGAGCAGATCGACGCCCTTCTCGGTGAGCCCGAACTGCACCTGTTCGGCGGCCTCGCGCGCCTGCCCGCCGGGCCCGAACAGCGATTGGTATCCCGACGGCACCTGCGGCGCCTCCTCCACCTTCAGGTAGCCCTCGTCGACGAGACGCTGCACGATGTGGTCGAGCATCTGCGCGAGCTGCTGCTGGATCTGCTGGTCCTGCTTCGCGTCGCCCGTCGACTCGCCGCGGAGCACCTTCAGCATGTCCGGGGTGAGCTGGCCCGAGTCCATGAGGGCCTGCAGGATGGCCTGCCGCAGCGCGTCCATGGAGCGGTCGGGCTCGCCCATGTCGTCGTGCCAGAAGCCCGGACCGCCGGCGAAGCCCGACTGGAGCAGAAAGTCGCCCAGCTCGTCGAGGAGCGCCTGAAGGTTCACCGTGTCGGCGGCCTCCGGGGTGTACTTCGAGTAGGTGGTGGAACGCATGGGGGCCGCGGAAGTCAGGGGTCGAGAGAGGGAGCACACCGTCCACTTCATGGTACCCTCGAACCGATCGGGGTTCAAAAGGACTCCGCGCTCGACTCTCGACTCTCGCCCTCCGTGCCCCCAACTTCCTCCCGTGCCCCTCGCCGACGCGCTGCCCGCCCTCCGGTCCCGCAACTATCGGCTCTTCGTGGGCGGACAGCTCGTGTCGTACTCGGGCAGCTGGCTGCAGACGGTGGCGCAGGGCTGGCTGGTGCTCGAGCTCTCCAACTCCGCCTTCGTCGTGGGGCTCGTGCCGGCGATCGCCACCCTCCCGATCCTGCTCTTCACGCTCTATGGCGGCGTGGTCGCCGACCGCGTGAACAAGCGGCGCGTCCTCGTCTTCCTGCAGAGCCTGATGGCGCTCGAGGCGCTGGCCCTCGCCATCCTCACTTCCACGAAGATCATCTCGGTGCCCTGGGTGCTCGCCTTCGCGTTCGTCGCCGGCGTCGTGAGCGCGTTCGAGGTGCCGATCCGCAATGCGCTCGTGGCCGAGCTGGTGGAGCGCGATGCGCTCATGAACGCCATCGCGCTCAACTCGGCTTCGTTCAACCTCGCGCGCGTGCTGGGACCGGCGGCGGCTGGTGGCGTGATCGCGATCGGCGGCGTGGCGGCGTGCTTCTACCTGAACGCATTGAGCTTCGGCGCCGTGGTGTGGGGACTCAGGCGCATGGAGCTGCCGCCGCACGTACCGCCCGTCGATCCGCCGCACCCGTTCGACGCCTTTCGCGAAGGTGCGCGCTACGTGTGGCTCGAACCGTGGCCGCGCACGCTGCTCTTCCTCAGCGGCATCACGGCGATGTTCGGCTTCTCGTTCCTGGTGATGCTGCCGGTGTTCGCGCGCGACACGCTGAAGACGGATGCGTCGGGCTACGGCGTGCTGGTGGCGTCGGTGGGCATCGGGGCGCTCGTGGGCGCGCTCGGGCTGGCGGCCGTCGGCGCCCGCGCGCGGCAGCGCTGGCTGGCGCTTGGCGGGGCGGTGGGCTTCGGGCTCGCGCTCATCGCGGCGGCCCTCACGCGCGGCTACTGGGCGGCGCTCGCGCTCTTCACCGCCACGGGGTGCCTCATGGTGCTGCACAGCATCAGCGCCAACACGACCGTGCAGCAGGATTCGCCCGACCGGCTCCGCGGGCGGGTGATGGGATTCTACTCGCTCGTGGTGCTTGGCCTGGCGCCGTTCGGCTCGCTGCAAGTGGGCTGGTTCGCCGAGCACTTCGGCGTGCGGACGGCCTACATCGTGGGCGGCTCGATGTGCGTGCTCTGCGCATTCCTCGCGGGATGGTGGGTGCGGCGGTCCCTTCCACGGAGGTCGATGACATGATCATCACCGTGTCCCGGCAGTTCGGTGCCGGCGGCGCCGAGGTGGCGCGCCGCGTGGCGGATCGACTTGGCTGGCGCGTGGCGGACAACGAGTTCATCGAGCGCGTGGCGGCGCGCGCGGGCCTGACGCCCGAGCAGGTGGCGCAGCGCGAGGAGCGGGCTCCGGGCTTCCTCGACCGGCTGGCCTGGGCGCTGACGGCAGCGTCGGCCGAGCTGACGCTGGCGAGCGGAGACACGCTGGCGGAGCTCGAAGAGCCGCAGCTGGTGCGGATCACGGAGAGCATCGTCGGCGAGCTGGCGCGCGAGGGCCGGATCGTGCTGGTGGGTCGTGGCGCGGCGGCGGTGCTGGCGTACCAGGAACGCACGATCCACGTGCAGGTGGTGGCCGCGGTGCCCATCCGCATGGAACGCATCGCCGGACGGCTGGGCTGCACGATGGAGGAGGCGCGGAAGAAGTTGCACGAGACCGATGCGCGTCGCGCGCGCTACCACCGGGAGTACTACGGCCGCGACTGGGCCGATCCGGTGAACTACCACTTCGTGATCAACACCGGCTACCTCGGCATCGAGGGCACGGCGGACATCGTGGTGCGGGAAGCGGGACGGCGAGGATGGGCGCTGCGGGGAGAGCTCGGCGGGAAGGTGGGAGGGCAGGAGAGCGGGAGATGAACGAGTGAAGGGCTCGGCTCGGAGCCCTTCACTCATTCATCTCATCCGAACGCCATGCCTCCCTTGCCGTGCCCCGGTTCCTTCCGCTCCGGCCGCGCGCGCACGTAGCCCAGGTCCTCGGAGCGCGAGATGCGCCGCTGGGCGGCAAGACCCTCGAGGATGAGTTCGCAGGCCGAGACGATGCGCGCCGGCTGGTCGCGGCGGGCCAGCTCGCCGGCCACGACGGCGTCGACCAGGCCGGGCACCAGCGTGAAGCCCTTGAGACAGACGGCCGTCCTCTCGTCGCCGGCCACCTTGAGCGCGCCGCCCTTGTCGAACCAGCTCACGATGCTCTCCAGGTCGATCTGGCCCATGCGCTCCTCGAGCGTGGCGCCCGCGGCGCGGCGGATGAGTTCCTTGGCCACCGTGTCGGCGCCCTGCAGCTCGCCCTCGTACTCGAGCTCGAGCTTGCCCGTGATCGACGGCACCGAGGCGTAGATGTCGCTGAGGCGCGGCGTCACCACCGGCTCGCGGTGCGAGAGCGCCCGCCGCTCGGCGTTGCTCACCGCCGCCTCGAGCACGCTGATCGGAAGGCGCTGGCTGACGCCGGAGCGGCGATCGACCCGCTTGTCCTCGCGCGCCTCGAAGGCCACGCGCTCGATGACCTCGAGCACGAATTCCGGCAGGTCGATCGGCTTCGAGCCGCGCTCGACCCACGCCTCCTGCTCGGTGATCTGCATGCCCAGCGCCACCGTGCGCGGGTAGTGCGTGCTGATCTCGGAGCCGATGCGGTCCTTGAGCGGCGTGATGATCTTGCCGCGCGCCGTGTAGTCCTCGGGGTTGGCCGTGAACGTCAGCAGCACATCGAGCTGCAGGCGCACGGGATAGCCTTTGATCTGGACGTCGCCTTCCTGCATGATGTTGAACAGGCCCACCTGGATCTTGCCGCTCAGGTCCGGCAGCTCGTTGATGGCGAAGATGCCGCGGTTGGCACGCGGCAGCAGCCCGAAGTGCATCGTGAGCTCGTCGGAGAGCAGGTGCCCGCCGCGCGCCGCCTTGATGGGGTCCACGTCGCCGATGATGTCGGCGATGGTGACGTCGGGCGTGGCGAGCTTCTCGATGTAGCGGTCTTCCCGCTTCACCCACATGATGGGCGTCGCATGGCCCTTCTCGGCGATCAGCTCGCGCCCGTAGCGGCTGATGGGGTGGAACGGATCGTCGTTCACCTCGCTGCCTGCGATGATCGGGATCTCGGGGTCGAGCAGCGAGACGAGGGCGCGCAGGATGCGCGTCTTCGCCTGGCCGCGGGTGCCGAGGAGGATGAAGTCGTGCTGGGCGAGGACGGCGTTGACGAGCTGGGGCACCACCGACTCCTCGTAACCGAGCACGCCGGGAAAGAGCGGCGTGCCGCACTCGAGCGCGGTGACGAGGTTGTGGCGCAGTTCCTCGCGCACGGAACGACCGCGCAGCGGCGGCTCGCTCCACGGGCTTTGGCGGAGTTCCCCGAGGGTGCCTGGCAATGTCATGTGAGGTGCGACTCGCTGGTGTGGCGTCCGTCGGTATGCCTCGGGCAACGTGACGTTCAGTCGGCACGCTCGCAAGGCGACTTGGGAGTGCTACCCGCGAACTTGGGGAATGTCCGGCGGGATGCAGCCGAGAGCCATGGCGGAGTGTGCGTTCACTAAGTCGTTATGCGACAACGCTTTCACGGTATCAGTGTGAATCGCATCATCGTCGCCGCTGTCGAGAATCCGGAGGATCGATCACCCAAATTCCTATCTGCCAAGCGCTTACGGCGTTCGATCACTTGACATTGCGACGCGTTCTTGTAGGTTCTCCGCGCCGAAATATCCAGACAGCAGGTTGTTGGGGACGGCGTTCTCGGGGGCGGTTTCGGGTCATCCACACAGGTGAGGAGCAAGCGATGCGGAAGTTCATGACGTTCGTGGCAGTGCTGGCGATTGCAGCGTGCGGTGAGAAGAAGGCGGCGGCTCCGGCGGCTGACACGACGTCGATGGCCGCTCCGGCCATGGCGGCTCCGGCTGACTCGGCGGCTGCCACGACCATGGTCGACTCGACCAAGGCCGCGGCCGACACGGCCAAGCACTAGAGCAGCACTCGCGGCCTTCTCTTAAGGCTGCGCTCGACGGCCCCGCGATCACTCGCGGGGCCGTCGCATTATCAGGATGACCCAGCCTCAGTCGGCGTCGTGGGGACCGAAGGGCAGGGGCACGACGCGCGCCGGTCCGGCGTCGCCTTCGAGCGTGGCGCCGTTGTCGACCTCGCGACGGATGAGGGCGAGTCCGAGCGCCCGGCCGTCTAGCCGCAACACCGAGCGCACCTCGCCGACTGCCTTGCCGTCCAGCCGCAGTTCGCCCGAGTCCGGCGCGTCCACGTCGCGGGCCCAGACCACGCCGCGCAGGTCACGATTGGTGTGACCGCGGAAATGGAGGCGGGCCACCGTCTCCTGCCCCACGTAGCAGCCCTTCGTGTAGCTCACGCCGCCGATCTCATCGTAGCGCACTTCCTGCGGCAGCGTGCGCTCGCCGATCTCCGCGCCGAGCCGCGGCCAGCCGGCCAGGATGCGCGCCGCCTCGGCATCGTCCGCGTCGCCGTGCCGCGCTCCGGCCGACACGAGCGTCGCCTCGGCTGCTTCCACTGCGTCCACCGGTCCTGCCACCAGCGCCTCGAACGGCGAAGTCGGCGTACCCCGAGCCACCAGCGCACCGGAATTCCCAAGGTGATGCACCGTGGCCGGCTCGGCCGCGGCCAGGCCCGGCACCAGCGCATCGAGCCGCGAGCCCGCGCCGTTGCCCAGCACGAGCAGCGCCGCCCACAGCCCGGTGAGGTCGGTGACCTTGGCGAGCCGTGGAGGAATCTGCCGGCGAAACAACTCGAGCGTCGGCACGTGCGCGTCGGGCCTGGCCACGAGCACGAAGCCGTCGATGGTGCGATAGACGAAGTAGTCGGCGACGATCATGCCCTTCGGCGTCAGCAGCGCCCCGTACACGAGACGGTCCACGCCGGGCGCCGCGAGGTCATTGGTGAGCAGGCCCTGCAGGCAATCCAGCGCCCCACTGCCCACGATGCGGAACACGGCGGGCTGCACGCGCACCACCACCGTGCCGCGGCGCAGCGCGGCCAGCTGTTCGTCGGAGCGGGAAACGGCGAAGAGGGCCATGCGGGGGAAGCTAGTAGAGTCCGGCCCGCTTGTACGAGAGGTCGAGCAGCTCGACCGGATGTGCCACCGGCGTGTCGCTCCCCGCGGCGCGCAGGCCGGCGCCCAGCTGCATGTGGCAGCCGGGATTGCCGGTGGTCACCACGTCCGGCACCACGGGAGCGTCGGTGAACGAGCGGGTCTTGTCGGCGAGCACCGCGCGCGACATCTCCGGATGCAGCGAGGCGTAGATGCCTGCCGCGCCGCAGCAGCGGTCGCTGCCCGGCAGCAGGTGCAGGCGCAGCTCGGGAATGGCGCGAAGCACGGCGAGCGGCTGCGCATGCACGCGTTGCGCATGCTGCAGGTGGCAGGGCGCGTCGTACGCCACGTCGAGCGGTATCGGGGCGCCCTCGCGGGGGCCGGCGTCCGCCAGCAACTCGCTCACGTCGCGCACGCGCGCCCCGAACGCCGCGCCCGCCTCCGAGCGCAGCAGGTGGCCATACTCCTTGAGCACCGCGCCGCAGCCGGCGCTGTTGGTGACGATGAAATCGGCGCGCCCGGCGAATGCCGCCACGTTCTCCCGCGCCAGACGAGCCGCGCCATCCGTGTCCGAGGCGTGCTCGTGCAGCGCACCACAGCACACCTGCCCCGGCACCTCGAGCACCCGAAAGCCGTTGGCCTCGAGCGTGCGCCTGGTGGCCTCGTTCACGTGACGGAAGACGGTGTCCATGATGCAGCCGCGGAAGAGCGCGACCGTAGGGCGGCGGGGTGCGGCGGCGTGGCTCGTCGGTGCATGGGCGGGCAGCGCGCGCACGAGCGCGGACTTTTCGAGGGGCTCGGTCGCGGCGAGCATGCCCATCGTGAAGCCGGCGCGCGATGGGCCCGCGAGCGCCTCGGCGAGACCGATGTGGCGAAGGAAGCTGCCGGCGCCGAAGGCCAGGCGCCACAGCGCCGGGAACTGCATCACGGCGAGGAAGGCACGGACGATGGCGGGAATGCCGCGCGCCTTCGTCAGCATGGTGCGGGCGGCGGCGAGGCCCTGGCCGTAGCCCACGCCCGATGGACAGGCCGGCTCGCAGCCGCGGCAGCCGAGGCAGGCATCGAGGTGCTGCGTGAGGGCGGTGTCGAGCGGCTCGATCTCGCCGCGCTCGAGCGCGCGCATGAGCACGATGCGCCCGCGCGGGCTGTCGGCCTCGTCGCCGGTGGCGAGGTAGGTGGGACAGGCGGGCAGGCAGAAACCGCAATGGACGCAGGGGTCCAGCGACGCAAAGGCGCTAGCGTCCATCGGACTCCGCCTCGAGGGCCACGCTCAGCACGCCCGAGGGATCGAAGGTGCCGCGCAGGCGACCCACGAGCTGGCTGACACCCTCGCGATAGGCGCCGAAGTGCCCGAGCGCGTGACGCAGGTCCCACGGCGCGCGCTCGAGCGTGATGGGAATCTCGCGCGCGGCCGCGCTGCGGCGCAGGGAGCGCAGGGCTGCCACGTTCGCCTCGCCGCTCCAGCGTATGCCCCCGGTGCTTCCCGCACCCGCAGTGACGAGCCCCTCGTCGAGCACGCCCGCGACGAGATCGAGCGTGTCGTCCAGGCCATCCTGCAGCGCGCCGAGGCGCAGCGTCACCAGCCCGCCGAGCACCGCGCGCGCCGCGAGATGCCAGAAGGAGGCTGCGCGCTCGTGCGAGAGCGGCGACCACGGCAGGTCGCTTGCCGCCTCGAGCCGGCCCGTCTCGGCGAGTACGCCCTCGTCGGTGCCGAGGAGGCGCACCGCCAGTACCCAGTCGCTCTCGGCGGCGATGGCGGGCGAGAGCAGCTCGACCGTGCTCAGGCTCAGGCGTGCCGCCGTGAGGGCGCGCGCGAGCGAGGTGAGGTGATCGCGGGGCCCGCGCGCGATGAGCGTGCGATCGGCCCGCGGCACCGCGCGCAATCGCAGCGTGCATTCGGTGATGATGCCGAACGCGCCGAAGCCGCCCACCTGCAGCTTCGTCAGGTCGAACCCCGCGACGTTCTTGACCACGCGGCCCCCGGGGCGCACCACACGGCCCTCGCCCGTGACGACGGTGAGGCCGAGCACGTGATCGCGCACGGGGCCGAATCCCTGTCGCAGTGGCCCGGCCGTGGCGGTGGCGAGCACCGAGCCGATGCTGCGCTCGGGCCGGCCGGGCGGATCGAGGGCGAGCCACATGCCGTCGTCGCCAAGCCGGCGGCGCAGCAGCTCGAGCGGGATGCCCGCCTTCACGCCGGCCACGAGGTCGGCCGGGCTCACGAATTCGACCGCATCGAGCGCGCGGGTGCTGAGGGCGAGGTCCGCGGGCGCATCGGCGGGGAGCCAGGTGCCACGGCCCTCGACGCGCAGCTTCCAGCCATGCTCGTGCGCGAGGCCCACGACCTGGGCCACCGCATCGGTGGAGTCGGGCACGGCGCGCGGCAGACCCTGCGGATCGCGCTCGATGGCGTCCGCACCCAGGGCGTCGCGCAGGTGCGCGAGCAGGGAGTCGCTCATCGGACGGCCACCAGCGGCTCGCGGGTCGCGGGCACGCAGTGCCACTCGCGGCAGGCGTGCACCGGCAGGACCTTGCCGGGGTTGGCGCGCTCGGCGGGGTCGAAGACCCGGCGCACGGCCTGCATCGCGCCGAGCGTTTCCGCGTCGAAGATGAGCGGCATGTAGTCCATCTTGTCCTTGCCCACGCCGTGCTCGCCCGTGATGCTCCCGCCCACGGCGACGCACGCGGCCATGATGTCGCGGCTGGCCTCCTTCACCCGCGTCGCGAGGTCGGCGTCGCGACGGTCGAAGCTGATGTTGGGATGCAGGTTGCCGTCGCCTGCGTGGAACACGTTGCTGATGTACAGGTCGTAGTGCCGCCGGATGGCGTCGATGCGCTCGAGGATGTCGGGCAGCGTGGAGCGCGGCACCACGGCATCCTGCACCGCGAGGTCGGGCGCGACGCGCCCCATGGCGCCGAAGGCCTTCTTGCGGCCCTGCCACAGTCGCGCGCGCTCGCCGGCCTCCGTGGCCGACCGGACGTGGCGTGCACCCGCCGCCAGCAGCAGGCGCTGCACCAGCGCGTCCTCGGATGCGACCGCCTCCGGCTGGCCGTCGAGCTCGACGAGCAGGACGGCCGCCGCATCGGTGGGATAGCCGGCGGCGTAGATGGACGACTCCACCGCCTGGACGCACGCGCGGTCCATCATCTCGAGCGCCGCCGGCACCACACCCGCCGCGATGATCGCCGACACCGCCTCACTCGCCGCCCGGACGCTCATGAAGTCGGCAAGCAGCGTGCGGATGGCCGCGGGCACCGGCTCGAGCTTCACCGTGATCGTGCACGCGATCCCGAACATCCCCTCGCTGCCGACGAAGAGGCCCACCAGGTCCGGACCCCACTGGTCGCCGTGCGCCGAGCCGAGACGCGTGAGCGAGCCGTCGGGAAGGATGACCTCGAGCTCGACGATGTGGTTCGTCGTGACGCCGGCCTTGAGGCAGTGCGGCCCACCGGCGTTCTCCGCCACGTTACCGCCGATCGTGCACGCCGTCTGGCTGGAGGGATCGGGCACATACTGCAGGCCGAACGGCAGGGTGGCATCGGACAGGCGCGCGTTGACCACGCCGGGCTCCACCACGGCGCGTCGCCGCACCGGGTCCACGTGCAGGATGCGGTTGAGGCGCGTCAGCGTCACGAGCACCATCGCCTCGCCGGCGAGCGCGCCGCCGGAGAGCCCCGTGCCGGCCCCGCGTGCCACGAACGGCACCTCGGCCGCGTGCAGGGCGCGCACCACCGCGATCAGCTCCTCGCGCGTGCCGGGCAGCACGACGATGCCGGGCCACTCCTCATGTGTCGGCAGGCCGTCCATGGTATACGTCGCCAGCTCGGCGCGACGATGCCGCACCCAGCGGGGACCGACGATGCGCTCGAGTGCCTCGCGCACGCCCGCGTTCACGTCCCCTCCGTCAGGCCCGGGGTCCGGTGCCCCTTGCCGTTGTGCTCGGCGCGCTTGTGCACCGCGGCGCCGGATTCCATCGCGCGCCGGAGCGGCGGCAGCAGCTCGAGCAGGCGTTCCACGCGGTCCCGCGTCGAGCGCAGCTCGAGCAGTCGCTGCTGTTCGGCCAGGTCGAGCTCCATGCCGCCCGCCACGCGGAACGACAGCGCGGCCGGCTCGGTCGGCAGCGCATCGTCGTCGGGCTCGAGATCGTGCAGGCCGCGCCGCGCCGTGTCGTAGCGCTGGAACTCCGTCGTCAACTCGGCGAGCGTCGCGGCGGGAACGGCCGTGTCCTCCCGGTCCTCGAACGGCTCCACCATGGCGACCAGGTACGGCGCCTCGTCCTCGAGATAGCGCGATACCATGTACCGGGTGCCGCCCTGCACGACGATGTTGGAGCGGCCCTCGCCGAGCGCCTGGGTGACGCGCAGTTCCGCCACCGTGCCCACGGCACCTGCCGGCGGCGCTTCGCGCCCGATGCCCGGCAGCAGCAGCCCGAAGCGCCGATCCCCGGCGACGATGTCCTCGATCAGGCGGCGATAGCGTGGCTCGAAGATGTGGAGCGGCAGCAGGACCCCGGGGAAGAGCACGACGCCAAGGGGGAAGAGGGGCAGGCGGAGCGACATGCGTGAAGAGTAAGGGGGGAGGGAAAATGACAAAGGGGCTCCTCGCAGGAGCCCCTCGTCCACTTCAACTCCCCCGACATCCGCTTACGCCGCCACCCACCGCCCCTTGAGATGCTGGATGTCCGAGCAGTGCCGCAGCTTCTCGAACGCACGCTCGCGAATCTGGCGGATGCGCTCGCGGGTGACGCCGAGCTTCTCGCCGATGGCCTCGAGCGTGAGGGCCTCGGACCCTTCCTCGAGACCGTAGTACATCGAGAGGATGAGCCGTTCACGCGGGGTGAGGTGGCGCTCGAAGATCTTCGCGACGAACTCGCGCGTGAGGCGCTGGTCGGTGTTGGCCTCGATTTCGTGCTCGGTGGCGCCGGACACGCGCTCGCCGACGGTGGCACCCTTGGTATCGCGGCCGTCCACGGGAGCGTCGAGCGACATCTCGATGGTGGTCATCTGGCGCGACTCGCGGATCTCCTCGACGGTCTCGCCCATGGCCCGCGCGAGCTCGCTGTCGGTCGGTGCACGGCCGAGTTCCTGGGTCAGGAGCGAGAAGACCTTGCCAAGCTTGATGAGCGCGGAGTTCTGGTTCAGCGGGATGCGTACGCTGCGGGTCTGCTCGGCGAGCGCCTTGAGGACGGCCTGGCGCACCCACCACACGGCGTACGAGATGAACTTCACGCCGTGCTCGGGATCGAACTTCTTGACGGCCTTGAGCAGGCCCTCGTTGCCGATCGCGACGAGCTCGGAGAGGTCGAGGCCGTGGCCCTGGTACTTCTTCACGTACGCGATGACGAACCGCAGATTCGCCGTCACCAACCGCTCGGCCGCCACCTGATCGCCGGCCAGCGCCCGATGGGCGAGCGCGCGCTCCTCGGCGGGATCGGTGATCATCGGCAGGCGCTGGATGTCGAGCAAGTACTGGTCGAAGGCGCCTTGCGGCACGGCGCGGAGCGATCGGGGCTTGGCCTTCAACTTGAGCTTGGTGCGGACGGCGGTGGTGGCGGTAGAGCGGGGACGGGCCATGCGGGGGAGCCCTCGAGTCTTGAAGTGAAGCTACGACCAGCGTTTGCGCCACGAACCGCAGTGCAGGGTGGCGAATATTGGAAATGGCGACAGTGCTGTCAAGCGCGATTTTTTCTCCACATCACAAACATTGATATCGGTTGGAGTTGGGCATTTCTTGCACTTGTTCCATTTCTCCACATGCGGACACTGTCGAGAGCCGCCAGAGCGCGGCCGCGCTCCCGCGCTTCCACGCGATCGCGACGGAACGTGAACGCCGGATTGGTGACGGCTTGGTGTCGAAGGTGGGCGACGAGAGGTACGTGAAAGGCGGGTCGGGCGTGAACGGCCGTCTTACTTCACCACGACCGCCTTCCGCACGACGGTATCCCCCGATTCCGTGCGGCCAAGGACCTCGAGCGTGGCGGAGCCCGGGCTGGGAAAGGTGACCGACGCCGTGTGCGGGTGGGCTCCAAAGTCGGCGGTGCACACGCTGTTCGGCGGCGCCACGCGATCGTAGGGCGTGAGTCGGGCGACGGTGCCGTTCACCTCCACGTCGAGCCGCTCGGCCCGGACGCAGCTGGAGCTGCCGAAGGTGTTCACCGTGACATCGAACGCGACGCCGGCCGCGACGGTGTCCGGCGCTTCGACGACCACGCCGATCGAGGTGCCACCGTTCACGAAGCCGATGATCAGGATGCCGCTGCTGGAGTCCCAGGCGAAGGCGTAGGCATCGCACGCGGCAAGCGCGAGGCAGGCGGCGGTCAGCGCGCGCTTCATGGTCGCGAGAACTCTCCGCCGCGATTCCACGTGGGCCGGCCCGGCATGCGCGCCACCGCGATCGTCACGTCGCGCACGTACTCCGCGAACTGCCGGACGCCCGCGAGGTTCACCACCACCGTGTCGTACTCGTCGCTTGGCCGATGATAGTGCGTGCCCAGGTATTCCTTCACCCGCTCGTCCACCCAGCCCGCCGGCCGTCCTTCCGCATCGGTGCCGAGGGCCATGTAGAGCGACGGCACGCCGGCCTCCGCGAACACGAAGCCGTCCTGCCGCAGGTAGAACCCCTCCTGCGGATAGGGATCGGGCGTGATGCGCAGCTTCATGCGTCGGGCCACGTCGGCGCTGACGGCGCCAAGGCTGCTGAGCTCGACGCCGAGGGAAGCGACGTCCTTCTTGCGGCCCCAGACCTCGATGCCGTCGTCGAGGTTGAGGTTCGCGGTGACGCGGTCCATGGGGATCGGGCCCTGCTGCACGAACCCGTGGGCGCCGAGCAGGCCCCATTCTTCCGCCGTGGTGAAGAGAAAGGTCACGCTGCGGGGTTGCGGGCTGCCGCTGAAGATGCGGGCCAGGGCGAGCAGCGTCGACGTGCCCGAGCCATCGTCGAGCGCGCCGTTGTAGATCGAGTCGCCGTTCACCGGCGCGCCGATGCCGTAGGCGTCCCAGTGGGCGCTCAGGACCACGTGCTCGCTCGCCCGGGCCGCGTCGGCGCCCGGCACGGTGCCGACCACATTGTGCGTCACGACGATGCGCGGGCTCGTCTGCAGACGCACGTCGAGGCGCACGCCAAGGGGCAGCGCCTTGAAGCCGGGGCGCTCGGCGGCCTCGAGCAGGTCGTCGAGCCGAGTGCCGGCCGGCAGCAGCGAGGCGAGTGTGGAGTCGCTGACATTCCCGCCGAAAACCAGCGTGGCCGAGTCGCCGTCGCTCGCCAGTCGGCGCTGGCCACCGACGGGCGACGAGGACATCCGGGAGCCACCGGGCAGCAGCCAGAGCACACCAACGGCACCACGCCGCTGCAGCTCGCGCGTCCTGGACGTCAACCAAGCGTAGCGCGACGCGCGAACGCCATTGAACCGCGTGCTGTCGCGCGACGGCTCGCCGATGCGTGCAATCGCCACCTTGCCCGTCAGGTCGACGCCCGCCAGATCGTCCCAGCCGTAGACCGGTGCGCTGATGCCGTAGCCGACGAACACGAGGTCGCCACCGGCCACGACCTCGCTGCGCGCCGACAGATTGGAGAGCCGGAGGTCCCGGCCGTGCACGAGCTCGCGGGCCTGCGCACCGGAGAGCTTCACCTGCGGCACCGCGCCCGGCACCGGATCGTGGACGAG
>JBJMOZ010000153.1:0-13738 GCA_045803465.1 Gemmatimonadales bacterium
GGTGCGCCAGCGGTGAACGCCGCATTCAGCGACTACGCGCGGTCCATCGGGCTGTGACGATGCGCCGTCTCGCCGCGATGATCGCCACGCTGCTTCTGGCGACCGGCTGCCGTGGCGAGCGGCGCGACACCACCGGCGAGCGCACTCTCGCGCGACTCGTCGATAGCCTCACGCCGGAGGTGGAGCGGGCCGTCGGTCTCACCTTCCGCGAGAAGCCGCGTTACGCTCTCCGCAACCGGGAGCAGGTGCGCCGCTATGTGCAGGCCAAGCTGGCCGAGCAGCTGCCGCCCGAGACGTTCCGTCGCATCACGCGCGCCTACGCGCTGCTCGGCCTGCTGCCCGACTCCGTCGATGTGCGCGCCGTGATGGAGCAGCTGCTTTCGCAGCAGATCGCAGGCTACTACGATCCCGACTCCGCCACCTTCTACGGTGTCGTCGGGGCCGATCAGGCCATGCAGCGCCTGACCATCGCGCACGAGCTGGTGCACGCGCTCCAGGATCAGTATCTCCCGCTCGATTCCATCCTGAAGGACCGCAGCAACAACGATCGCTCCTCCGCCGCGCAGGCCATCCTCGAGGGCCAGGCCAACTACGCCTCGATCGCCATGCTGCAGGGCGCCGAGGTGGCCGCGACGCCGGAGTTCTGGGAGCAGTTTCGCGCCACCGGCGCCGAGATGCTCAGCGGGGGCGATTTCGCGAACGTGCCCGCCGTGATTCGCGAGGGACTTCTCTTCCCGTATCTCGCCGGTGGCGAGTTCATGCGCTGGTGGGTCACCTCGCCCCTCAAGGACACGCTCCCGTTCGGCCCGCGCCTGCCGGCGTCGACCGAGCAGATCCTATTTCCCGAGCGCTACCTCGCCGGCGATCGGCCGCTCGACGTGCGCTTCCGCGACAGCGTGCCGGGTGCCTTCGAGGACGTGCTGGGAGAATTCGAGACGCGTCTGCTTGTGCAGGAACTCACGGGCCGATCGGCTGCGGGCGTGATTCCGCTCGGCTGGGGTGGCGATCGCTTCCGACTCGCGGGCGACAAGGGCGCGGAGAGCATCGTCTGGGTCGCGGTGTTCGACCAGCGGTTCCAGCGCGATCGCTTCAGGGAGGGCCCGGGCGCCCGGCTGCTCGCGCGGCGTCGGCCGGGCTATCGCACGCAGCTCGAGGCGCTCGATGTGAGTGGGCGGGCGGGACTGCGCTTCGTGATGGCGCCGGAGCAGTGGACGGGATGGAGCCGGCTGCCGGAGGCCGTGCTCGCGCGCTGAGGCGCGCTACCCCAGCCTCATCTACCGAAGAACTCGATCGCGCTCCGCAACTCCTCGTGCGCTGCCGCATGAGCATCGAGCGAAAGTCCGAGCGCAATCGAGTCCCACGCCTGCCGCAGGCTGGCCGCCCCGGCCGCCGGACCCATCGGGTGC
Organism: Gemmatimonadales bacterium; assembly: GCA_045803465.1. Lineage (GTDB taxonomy): Bacteria > Gemmatimonadota > Gemmatimonadetes > Gemmatimonadales > GWC2-71-9 > JAGGAG01. The sequence continues at coordinate 1,407 of JBJMOZ010000153.1, forward strand.
CCGAACACGCCGCGCCCCGGCACCAGTCCGAAGTCCACCGTGTTCAGACGGCGAAAGATTCCCTCGACCGTTCCGGCCCAGTCGCTCCCGCCGGGCACGGGCAGGCATGGCTTGATCGGCCCCATCGGCTCGAGGCAGGCGCACACGTTCTCGAGCACCTCGCGCTCCGGCGTCATCATGCGGTCGCCGAAGCCGGGCATGATCACGGCATCGAGACCCGCCAGCCGCTGCAACCGGGTGAAGACGCGCGAGTGTACGCCATACCCAGGCAGTCGGCTGAATGACGCGATGAACGGAAAGTGCCCGAACAGCGGCACCTGCGCATGCGCGGCCAGCAGCCGCACGCCGCTCAGTCCGACGGGGACTGCATTCACGAGCAGGCAGCCCGCGCCGCCCGCCACCGCCACGTCGTGCAGCGCGGGGAGGCGCGTCACCTCGTCGGTCACGTTCGCCATGTACATCTTCGGGACGCCCGTCGCCGCGGCCGCTCGCGCGCTTGCGGCACCCAGCAGCGCCGCACGGTCGGCCAGCGGCGACCACGGCGTGTCGGTGAGCATCTCGTCGTCCTTGACGATGTCGAGCCCGCCGAGCAGTGCCTGTTCGCCGAGCGCCGCGAACGGCGCGGGAGACAGCCCGATGTTCGGCTTGATCACGCCGATGAAGATCGGCCGCTCGTACGCCTGCAGCCGTTCGCGGATGCCCGCGAGCCCGAACTTCGGCCCCGCGAACTCCGCCAGGAACGACGCCGGGAAACGGATGTCCTCGAGCCGCACGATGGGTATGCCCGGCGCGAAGAACATCCCCTCGCCCATCACGGACGTCATCAGGTTGGGGAAGCGTGCGCCGAAGTTCCCGTGCGGATGCGCGATGGTGACGCGGCACGCGTGCACCGCGCCGGACGGCGCGTTGGGAATCTCGTAGCTGAACCCGGCGGGTCGGGGAGTCGCGTCGAACTCGATGATCCGTGCCGCGTATCGGGGTCGGAAGTCCTCGTCCGTGCCCACGCGGCTCCACTGCGTCGTGGACTGCTCGCTGCAGAGCGCGGCCGCGGCGTGCCGCGGGTCCCCCGCGCACTCGAACGTGAAGTCGAGCTCCACGTACCGCTCGGCGTCGAGTACAGCTCGGGTGGCGAAGAACCCCGGGATGTCCTCCGGCCTCACGCCTCGCCCATGAGTTGCAGGTGTACCTGGCGGGCCTCGCGGGGCCCGTCGAGCTCCACGAGGAAGAGGGCCTGCCAGTCACCCATCACGAGCTCCCCGTCGGCGACCGGGATCGTCTCGCTCGCCGGCATGAAGAGGCCCAGCAGGTGCGCATGGGCGTTCAAGCGGTCGTCGACCGGCGCCACGTTGTGGCCGTACGACCCGTCGATCGGCGCGGTCGTCTCCAGGAATCGTGTCATGTCCCTCTGCAGCTCGGCTTCGCGCTCGTTGCGCGTGATGCGCGCCGTGGTGTGCGGCGAGGTGACGGTCAGCAGCCCGTCGCGGATGCCGGTCGCGCGCACCCAGGCCCGCACCGCGTCGGTGAGGTCGATGAATTCGATGGACTGTGTGGTGGCGAGCGTCAGCTGCTGGCGGAGGATCGTCATTGGCCGGAATCTACGGCCGGCCTGCGCGGTGCGCTCACCCGCGGTCGTTGTCGTGCAGCCAGGGGCTAGGTGCCTGCTCGCCGTCCCAGCGCTGCACGCACGGCCGTCACCAGCTCCACGGGTGCGAAGGGCCGCGACACCGCCGACATCGCATGGTCGCCGTTGCCCGTGCCGTTCGGCTGGCCCGCGAGCAGCACGCGCACGTCGTCCCGCACGCCGCACAGGAACTCCGCCGCCGATCCCTCGTCCGCCATCAGCCCCGCCTCGAGCACGACGAGCTGCACGGACGGTTGGAGCCGCAGCAGCTCCGCGCCCTCCTGCACGTCGCGCGCCTCGAGTACACCGTATCCCCAGCGCTCCAGGATGCGCGTCGCCATGCCGCGGACGCCCTGGTCGTGATCGAGCACCAGCACGCTCGGTGCGTGCAGGCCGTCCATGTGGCGGTGCCGCGCGCCGGCGGCGGTGGGAAGCAGCACGCGCACGGTCGTGCCGACGTCGGGCTTGCTGTACACCTGCAGCGCGCCGTGATGCGCGCGCACGATGCCGAGCACGAGCGCGAGGCCCAGCCCGCGGGCAGGGCCCTTGGTGGAGAAGTGGGGCTCGAAGAGGTGCGCGAGCGCCTCGTCGCCCATGCCCACGCCGGTATCCGAGACTTCGAGGAAGAGGTAGCGGCCTTCGGGCAGTCCGTCGTCGAAATAGGCGCGCGAGAGGTACTGGCGATCGGCATCCACGACGCCGGTCGCCACCGAGATTACGCCGCGCCGTCCCTCGAGCGCCTCCGCGGAGTTCGTCATGAGCTGGGCGAGCACCTGTCGCAACTGGCTCGCGTCGCCCAGCATCGGCGCGAGATGGGGCGTGAGCCGGAAATGCAGCTCGATCTCGGGCGGCAGCATGGCGCTGAGCTCGCCGCGCAGCCGGTCCACCAGTTCGGTGAGGTCGAGCGGGTCGCCCTCGACGATCTCCTCGCCGGCACACACCACCAGGTGGCGCACCAGGTCCGACGCGCGTCGCGCCACGTACTCGATGGCCTCGAGCGGCTTCTGCGTACCCTTGCCGCGCGGGGCGCGGGCCTGGCTCGTGCCCGCCACGATCTCGGCCAGCAGCTCGGCCACCTGTCGCGCGATGCCGCCTGCCAGGCCCGGCAGGTGGTCGAGGCTCGACAGCGGTCGCATCCGCAGCGCGTCGGCCTCCTCGCCGGCAGGCAGTGCCACCAGCAGCGTGAGCGGCCGCTCCGGCGCGGTCGCGGGCAGTGGCACGCCCGACACCATGAGTGACACCGGCGTCCCATCCGGCCGCCACCACGTGCGGCGTTCCGTGCCATGTGTCGCCGGGTCCTCACGGCGGTCCTCGCCGGCTTCGCCGGTCACCGACGCGAGGTCGCGACCAATCACTTCGGCCTCGCTCCGGCCGAGCAGCAGCGCGGCGGTGCGGTTCCAGAAAGCCACCGAACCGTTGCCGTCCACCGCCAGCATGGGCGCGGCGCTGCCCTCGAAGAGGGTACGCAGCAACGTTGTCGCGGGAGCGGACTCTGTGGCCGGGGCGGCGGCGGCTTGGCGCGCGGCTGCGAGCTCGAGCTCCAGCTGCTTCCGCGCGGCGTCGGACTCCGCCAGGCGCGCATGCAGTGCCGCGAGATCCTCGTCCACATCCGCCGACGTCGGCAGCGGGCGCGACGCCGGTCGCGCTGCGAGCAGCGCCTCGAGTTCGGCCCGTCGCCGCTCGCTGTCCGCCAGCTGCGCGCGCAGCGGGATCACATCCTCCAGCGCCTGCCGGCCGACGACCAGAAACGCCTCGGCCTCGCCACGCCGGCGCTCCGCCTCCGCGACGCGCGCGCGCGTCTCGTCGAGCTGTTGCTCGAGCGCGGCGTGCTGCGCGTCGAAGTCGCCGACGCGCATGCCCAGCGTCAACAGCTCGGCGTCGGCGAATTGCGCGGTGCGGCGCAGCTCGGTCAGGCCCGCCTCGAGCACCTCGCGCGCCGCCTCCGATTCGCGGAGGTGGCGCCGCAGCGTTTCGACATCGTCCCCGGTGGGCGCCGGCGCCGCCGATGCCTCCGCCCGTGCTTCGGCCGCCGCGACCCGTGCATCGGCGAGGAGCGTCGCCAGGTCGGCGAGTCGCTGCTCGAGTGCTTCGCGCTCGGCCGTGCTGTGCGCCAGTTTCGCCGCCAGGGCGTCGCGCTCGCCGACGGCCTCGCGCGCGGCATCGATCTCGCGCAGCAGCCCCTCGCGCACCATCTCCGCCTCGGCGAGCTGGCGCTTGAGCTCCGACGAACGACCCGACTTCGTCTCGGCGTCGGCCTGCAGCTGCTCCAGGTCGCCCTGCAGCAGTTCCGTCGCGACCTCCGCCTCCACCACGCGGCTTTCCAGCTCGTCCTTGTGCAGCGTGAGCTGGTCCACTTTCCGTTGCGCCTCGTCCAGCGCGTCCTGCAGCGCCTCCAGCTTTCCCTGCGCCTCGGCTCGCGCGCCCTCCGTTTCGCTGCGCGCGCCCTCGACGTCGGCCAGCGCGTGCTGCAGCACGGCGATCAGTTCCTGCTGCTCGGCCAGCTGTGCCTGCAAGCGCGTGCGCTCGCCGCCTGCCTCGGCGCGCAACTGCATGAGCGACTGCTCGGCGAGCCGCGCCGCCTCCTCCGCTTGCGTCAGGCGATCGTGCCAGGCGGCGCGCTCGGCGGCGAAGCGCACTTCCCACGCTGCCAGGTCCGAGGCGCGCTGCTGCTCCAGCGATACGAGTTCGGCGCGCACCTGCGCAACGTCCTCGCGCGTCGAGTCGCTGGCGCGGAAGCGGCCAAGGGCGGTCGCCACGAGCTGGGCTGCGAGCGCGAGGAGCTGCCGGTCTCGCGGACGTGGCGCAGCAGCTTGCGTGAGGAAGGCGGTGACCGTGCCGAGCAGCTTGCCGCTGGGGTCGATGACCGGGTGCGCCCACTCGGCGCGGATGCCGTGCAGCAGGGGCAGCTCGCGCCGGCCCTGCCAGTGGGTTTCCCGCCCGAGGTCGGCGGATACGACGAACTGCTTGTCGCGCGCGGCGGCCACGGCCGCGCCCGGGCCGTCGGGCAGGGGCAGGGTCTCGAGCGCGCGGCGGAACCCGTCGGGGAAGGGGGCGCCGGCCACCCAGACGAGCGCGTTGTTCGCGGGGTCCAGCAGGTGAATGGCCGGCTGCAGGTCAACGCCGAGCGCCTCGAGCAGCGCCGAGAGATGGCCGAAGACCTCCTCCAGCGGCAGGCCCAGGACGATCGCCTCGAGCACGCGCACGTGGGCGAGGGCCAGCGCCTCGTCCTGCTTCCACGGCGTGACGTCGCGAAGCCCGGCGCGCAGGGTCCCGTCCCGGGTGCCCCCGCGCACCGTCCACTCGAGCCAGCGGTAGCTGCCGTCGGCATGGCGCCACCGGGCCTCGAAGACAATGGGGCCCTCGTTGTCCGCGAGCCAGGCCAGGGCTCCCTCCACCGCACTCCGGTCGCCGGGGTGGAGGAAGTCCAGCAGCGGGCGGCCACCCACTGTCTCGGCCGTGACGCCGACGACGCTCTGGAACGCCCGGCTCGGTCGCAGCAGGTGCCCGCTGGCGGTGATCGAGCAGGTCAGTTCCGGAACCTCGGCGGGGAGGGGGCCGGCGCGGCGGATGGTAGGGGGTCGCATATGTAGTGTAGGGTGCCCGGTTCATACCTCGTGCCACCGACGTACCGGGGCCCGGCGGGAGTCGCAATCGAGCTAGTATCCGGTCCGAACAAGGGTTAGGTCAAGTCGTCCCGAACGGGTACGCGCGGAAACCGCCTTTCCGGCGCCACACCCGTGGCGTCCGACCCCGGCCGGACCCCGGCTTGAGAACGTGCCTCAAGTCCGCTATCTTCCGGGGCTTATGTTTGACGAGCTGTCTTCCAAGCTCACCGCGACGCTCAAGAATCTCGCGGGCCGCGGCGTCCTCACCGAGGATGCCGTCCGCGAAGGCTTGAGGGAAATCCGCCGGATTCTCCTCGAAGCCGACGTGAGCTTCGACCTTACGCGCGAGTTCCTCGAGCGCGTGCAGGCGAAGGCCATCGGTGTGGTGCAGCTCAAGGACGTGCGACCGGGGCAGCAACTGGTCAAGATCGTCTACGACGAGCTCGTCGCACTGCTCGGCGAGAAGCAGGCGCCCATCGCGTATGCGTCGGTGCCGCCCACGGTGATCATGGTCGTGGGGCTGCAGGGCTCGGGCAAGACGACCACCGCGGGCAAGCTCGCGAAGCGGCTCAAGCTCGAGCAGAAGGCGCCGTTCCTCGTGGCCGCGGACGTGTACCGTCCCGCCGCGTCGGAGCAGCTCGCGACGCTGGCGCAGCAGGTGCAGGTCGGCGTCTACCAGGAGCCGACGCAGAAGGACGTGGTGAAGCTGGTGCAGGCGGGCATCGTGGCGGCGCAGAAGGATCGCGCGCGCACGGTGATCGTGGACACCGCGGGCCGGCTGCAGATCGACGACGAGATGATGGGCGAGCTGCGGCGACTGAAGGCTGCCGTGTCGCCCCACGAAATCCTTCTCGTCGCCGATGGCATGACCGGCCAGGATGCGGTCCGCATCGCGAAGGGCTTCCACGAGGCCTTGGGCGTGACGGGCGTGATCCTGACCAAGATGGACGGCGATGCGCGCGGTGGCGCGGCGCTCTCCATCTATGGGGTGACGAAGGCGCCGATCAAGTACATCGGCGTCGGCGAGAAGCTCGATGCCATCGAGCCGTTCCATCCCGACCGGCTTGCCGGGCGCATCCTCCAGCAGGGCGACATCCTGTCGCTCGTGGAGAAGGCCCAGGCGAACGTCGACGAGAAGGAAGCGGAACGGCTCGCGAAGAAGGTGGCCGGCCGGAAGTCCCTCGATCTCGAGGACTTCCTCGGCGCGATGCGGCAGATGCAGAAGCTCGGGCCGCTGAAGAACGTGCTCGGCATGCTCCCCGGCGTGAACCCGGCGATGCTGCAGGGCGCCAACGTGGACGAGAAGCGCCTCAAGCACGTCGAGGCCATCGTCCTGTCGATGACGAAGAAGGAACGGTCCGACCCCGACCTCATCGACGGCAAGCGACGCTTGCGCATCGCGAAGGGCTCGGGACGGACGGTGCAGGAAGTGAACACGCTGCTCAAGCAGTTCGAGCAGATGCGGAAGCTGATGAAGTCGGCGGGGAAGCCGGGGGGCCTCCGCCTGCCGTTCGGTCGTGGTGGATTCCCCGGTCAACCAGGAAACTAGAGACAACGCATGGCCACTCGTATTCGTCTTCGCCGCATCGGGCGCAAGAAGCTGCCGCTGTACCGCATCGTGGTCGCCGAGCAGACCTCGCCGCGCGATGGCCGCTTCATCGACATCATCGGGACCTACGACCCGAAGGGCGAGAGCTTTGCCGACAAGGTGAAGCTCGACGCGGACAAGGCGAAGGACTGGATCGCCCGCGGCGCCACGCCGTCGGAGACGGTGCAGAGCCTGCTGACCCGCGCGGGTCTCCTCGGCGCCTGAGTCCATGAGTGCCACGGACCGGCACCTCGTGGTGGGCCGGTTCCGCAAGCCGCACGGCCTCAAGGGTGAAGTCGCCATCTTCCCGCTCACGGCCGAGGGGGAGAAGGTGTTCGCGGTCGGGCAGTCGCTCTGGATCGTGGGCATCGATGGCGAGGTGATCGGCGGGCCGCTCGAAGTGGAGCGCAGCCGGCCGTATCACCGCGAGTGGCTCATGAAGTTCCGCGGGGTCGACGAGCGCGTGCAGCTCGACCCGTTCCGCGGGCAGTTCGTGGGAGTGCCGGCCCACACGTTGGCGCCGCCGGCCGACGGCGAGGTCTACCTGCACGAGCTCGAGGGCTTCGCGGTGCGGCGGCCCGATGGATCGCCGCTGGGATTGGTGAGCGGGTTCTACGAGTTGCCGGGCGGGCTTACCCTCGAGATCCAGGGCCCGAAGCGCGAATTCCTGCTGCCGTTCCGCAAGGAGTTCGTGCTCGAGGTGGATCGCGAGGGGCGAACGATGGTGGTGCAGCCGCCGGAAGGGTTGGTCGAGGAGTCCGAGTGACGCTCGACATCCGGGTGGTGACACTGTTCCCCGAGGCGCTCGAGCCGTTCCTGCGCGCGAGCATCCCGGGCAGGGTCGCCGAGGCGGGACTGGCGCGGTACCGGCTGGTGCAGTTGCGCGACTTCACGCACGACCGCCACCGTACCGTCGACGACTATCCGTTCGGCGGCGGCGCCGGGATGGTGCTCAAGCCGGACCCGTTCTTCGAGGCGGTCGAGAGCCTCGGGCCGGTGGAGGGACCGGTGGTGCTGCTGTCGGCGCGGGGCCGGCCGTTCACGCACCACGATGCGGTGCGGTTGTCGCTGGCATCGCAGCTCACGTTCCTCTGCGGGCACTACAAGGACGTGGACCAGCGGGTGGCCGAGCACCTGGCCACCGAGGAGCTGTCGCTTGGCGATTTCGTCCTCACGGGCGGCGAGCCCGCGGCGCTGGCGATGATCGATGCGGTGGTACGGTTGCTGCCGGGCGCGCTGGGAGATCACGAGTCGGCCAGCGGCGATTCGCATTACGATGGACTGCTGAGCCCGCCGAGCTACACGCGGCCGCCGGTCTTTCGGGACATGGAAGTGCCCGAGGTGCTGCGCTCGGGCAACCATGCGAAGATCGAGGCGTGGCGGCTGGCCGAGGCGGAACGCCTCACGAAGGAACGACGCCCCGACCTGTGGGCGAAGCACGAAGCGGAACACGACTGAGCGCTTCCGGGCGCCGGACTCGATAGGTTGGTCATCGGCGCGCATGCGCGCCCTACTGACGCGGAGGATGGAAATGCAGCAGCTGGCGGAAGTGGCCCGAGAGGGCTTGCGGTCGGACATGCCGGCGTTCGGGCCGGGGGACACTATCCGCGTCATGGTGCGTGTGCGCGAAGGTGACAAGGAACGCCTGCAGGCGTTCGAGGGCATCGTGATCTCGAAGCGTGGCGGCGGGATCAGCGAGAACTTCACCGTCCGGAAGGTCTCCGCCGGCGTCGGCGTGGAGCGCATCTTCCCGATCCACAGCCCGTCGATCGCCACGGTGGACGTCGTCCGCCGCGGCCGCGTGCGTCGCGCCAAGCTGTACTACCTGCGCAACCTGAGCGGCAAGGCCGCGCGCATCCGCGAGAGGCGGGACGCGTAGGCTGCGGTGCGGGCAGGACAGGGGCGGCTCCCATCGGGGCCGCCCCTTTTACTTTCCGGCATGGCATGCACCCCGACGCTCGATCGCGAGCGTGAGCGCTGGTCGCAGGGTCGTCTCCTCGTCGGGGTGGACGAGGTCGGCCGCGGTCCGCTCGCCGGCCCCGTCGTCGCGGCCGCCGTGGTCTTCCGTCCCGCGGTGCCGCGCATCCGCGATCTCCGCGACTCCAAGCTGCTCAACGCCAGCGAGCGCGAGGCCTTGCTCGGGCCCATTCGCCGCCGTGCGCTCGTCATCGGCCTCGGCGCGGCCTCGGTGCGCGAGATCGACCGGTTGAACATCCGCGTCGCCACCGCGCTCGCGATGCGCCGCGCGCTGGCGCGCGTGCTGCCCGTGCTCGAGGCATGCGACATCCTCGTGGACGGCCTCCCGTTTCCCGAGATAGGCCACCCACACGAGGCCCTGGTGAAGGGCGATGCGCGCTGCATGTCGATCGCGGCGGCGGGCGTGGTGGCCAAGCAGGTGCGGGACGGCCTGATGGCCCGCCTCGCGCGGCGGCACCCGGCCTACGGCTGGGAGGCGAACATGGGCTACGGCACGCCGGCTCATCAGGCGGGCCTGGCGGCGGTGGGGCCCTGCGTGCATCACCGGCGCAGCTTCGCGCCGGTGTCGCAGCTCATGCTCGGGTTCACTTAGCGCCGAGAAGCGCCCGCGAACGGGTTTCGGCGCTCAGAACGACCACTGCAGTCCCAGCTCCGCCGTGGCATAGGCGAGCGTCACGCCGCGCGTGACGCTGTCGACGGTGAGATCCCGATCGAGTGCGCGGTAGCGACCTCCCAGCGTCAGGTGCGCATGCTGGCCCACGGGGAGCGAAACGCCCGCGCCGACCTCGTAGCCGAGGCCATGGCCGGAGTCGCTCCGCAGCTCGCCGTCGTCATCCTCGAGCTCGATGTGGTTGAACGTGACGCCTCCGCGCAGCATCACGCCCGGCGACGTCTCGCCGCCGAGCGCGTGGTCGTAGCGCAGGCCGAGCACGTAACCGGTCTCCTCCACGTCCACGGCACTGCCGATGAACGAGGGGGCACCGTCGGCGTTCGTCTTGAACTTGTGCCAGTCCCATCCGGCGTAGACGCCGACGGAGGACAGGAAACGGTAACCGATCGTGCCCTCGAAACCGTAGCCGATGTCGAGGTCGGTGTCCCACAGGTCCATCGTGGGGAAGGCGGCGCCGCCTTGCACCGAGATATCCCAGCGCTGCTGGGCGGCGGCAGTGGATGACGCGGCGAGCAGCAGCGCGCCGACGACGACGAGGGAACGGGCCTGCATGCGATACTCCTGCAAGGTTGCACAGGGAGTAGTACCCGTCGCTCGCCGACCCAGGTGCAGCTATCGCATCGCCTTGTGCTGGCCACCGTCTACGGCGACGCATGCACCGGTCACCCAGCTCGCCCGTGGCGAGACGAGATAGGTGGCGAGGTCGGCCACTTCCTCCGGGGTGCCGTAGCGGCCCGACGGGATCGTCTTGAGCACCGCGGCATAGAGGCCAGGCTGGTGCTGGCGCACCTGATCCCACACGCCGCCCGGGAAATCGATCGAGCCCGGTGCGATCGCGTTCACGCGGATGTGCTGCGGCGCGAGGGCCACGGCCAGTTTCTTCGCGTATGCGATGAGCGCGGCCTTGACCGTCGTGTAGGCGAAGTCCTGCATCGGGCTCGCCTCGAGACCTGAGATCGACGATACCAGAAGCACGCTGCCACCACCGGCCTCGGCCATCCACGGCGTGACGTGGTCGCAGGCGTGGACCGCCGCCATCAGGTCCACCGCCAGTGTGGCCTGCCAGTCCGCCGGGTCCGGGCCGACCGCGAGTGCCGACGCGTTCGACACCAGCACGTCCACGCCGCCGAGTGCGGCGCGGGAAGCATCGAGGAACCCGGTGAGTGCCGCGGCATCCGCTACGTCGCATGGCGCGGCGAAGATCCTGACGCCCGTTGCCCGCAGGCTGGCGGCGGCCTCCTGCAGCGCGCCGGGGTCGCGGCTGCAGATGGCCACGTTGGCACCTTCAGCCGCCAGTGCGTGCGCGATGGCGCGACCGATGCCCCGGCTGGCGCCTGTGACGACGCAGTTTCGCCCTGCGAGTTCCAGGTCCATGAGTCACTGCCTCCGCGGTTGCCGGGTCACGCCGGGTCGGCCAGGAGCAACTGCTGCTCGATCAGGTCCAGCCGCGCCGAGAGCATCGCGGCGAATTCCCGGTTGGGCGGCGCGTTGACGGGAATCAGTCGGTCGACCGGTCGTCCTGCGTCGGCAGCCACGACCCAACGCCGCATCTCGAAGACATATGACGCGAGCGCATCCTTCCACGAGTCCGCAGGGGAGAAGGGCAGGTAGGCCGGCGGGAGGTCGCCCACCACCGTCCAGACGATGGGGTCGCCGTTGCCCAAGGGCTCGAGATCCACGCGGAAGACGCCGATTGCGCCGGCGGCCGTGAAGGCGCACGCCACGTCGGTGACCTGGGCACACCAGGTGTGAGCCTCGACGAAGTCCCGTGCGCGGATGGTGAGCGCGCGCACTTCGGGATTGGTCAGCGATTCGATGGGCGGCACGCCTGCCCTCCAGCTGGGAAACGGGTGGATTGTGAGGAGATTAGCACGGTCGCCGCGATCGCGCGTCGGATGATGGCGAAACGTGAAGCGGTCCTCCAAGTGAAACCTGAAGGACCGCCGACTGCCACGTCCTGCTGCCGAGGTTCAGCTCTTCTTCACCTGCTGCACTGCCTCGATGGCGATCTCGACGTCCACCTCGTCGCCGATCATCGTCGCGCCCTCGACCATCCGGTTCCACGTCAGCCCGAAGTCCTGCCGGTTGACCTTCGTCGTGGCGAGGAACGCGATGCGCGCGCGGCCGGCCAGGTCCTTCTTCGTGATGCCGGAGAGCTTGCCATCGAGTGCGACCCGCTTGGTGACGCCCTTGATGGTCAGGTCGCCGATGATCGTCAGCTTGCTGCCGTTCGCCTTGATCTCGGTGCTCGTGAAGCGGATCGTCGGGTACTTGGTGACGTTGAAGAAGTCCTCGGAGCGCAGGTGCTCGTCGCGGTCCTTGTTGCCCGTGTCGATCGAGCCGGGATAGGCGTAGATGTCCACGCTGCCGGTGCCCAGGTTCGCCAGGTCGGCGCCGATCTCGCCCTGCCAGATCGCGATTCCGCCGCGTACCCGGCCGGAGAGATGACGGATGTGGAAGCTCAGCTCCGAATGGCTCGGATCGACCTCCCAGACCGGAACGGTGGCCGCGGCCTTCGCGGGCGTGACCGACTGTGCCGCGATGTTGGAGACGGCGCCGAAGGAGAGCACGGCGCCAGCGAGCAGTACGAGACCGTTGTACATGAGTGAGGTATCCCTCCAGGGGATCGCGCCGGGCTTCCCATGAAGCCACCGACGTGACCCGACAGGCATCAGGATACCGAATCGTGAAGAAAGCGGGATGAATTCAAGATGGGGAAATCTTCACGACCACGATTGGGTCGTTTCCTTCGGTCGATGCTATTTGTCCGGACGCCCCAGAAAGAGGCCGGGACGCGTCGCCGCGGTGCGCCAGAGGTCGCGCCACAACGCCATTCGCTCGCCCGGATGCAGGTCATGGGCACGAATCGCC
>JBJMOZ010000180.1:0-6441 GCA_045803465.1 Gemmatimonadales bacterium
CGACAAGGCCGACGCCGACCAGTTCTACCTGGTGACCCTTAACGCCCTCTCGAATACAATCGGCGACGACAAAGTGGCGTTTCCCGAGATCGTGAGCCACATCGAGGCGGTGCTGGTGGACCGGTACTTCTGCAACTTCTCGGTCTTTCAATCGCTGCCGGACAACTGGGCCATCGATCAGCTTTTCCCCATCATGCCGATCCACCGGCTGAACGAGCCGCCCACCCGGCGGGGCACGCTCCAGGACGTCACCTGCGACTCGGACGGGGTAATCGACCGCTTCACCGGCGGCCGGAAGGGGAAGCCATCACTCGAGCTTCACCCGGTGGATGACGGCCAGCCATACATCCTTGGCATTTTTCTGACTGGCGCGTATCAGGAGATTTTGGGCGACCTGCACAATCTCTTCGGCGACACCAACGCGGTCCACGTGCGGCTGACGGAGGCGGGGTACGAGGTGACCGATCTGGTCCACGGCGACACCGTGACCGAGGTGCTCAACTACGTGCAGTTCCACGCGGCGGACCTGCTCACGACGTTCCGACGCAAGGTGACCAACGCGAAGGACCTGCCGCGGACGCAGGCGAACAGCTTCATCGCGGACTTCGTGGCCGGACTGGAGGGATACACGTATCTCGAAGGCGACATGACGGCCTAGTCGAAGGGATCCCTGCATGCACGAAGGGCTCCGAGATGATCTCGGAGCCCTTCGTGCATGCCTCCAGGACGCTCAGCCCCTGGCCGCCATCGGTACGAAGTCGCGTTCGCCCGACCCGGTGTAGATCTGCCGCGGCCGAGCGATCTTCTGCTCCTTGTCGAGCAGCATCTCCTCCCACTGCGCGATCCAGCCGGGCAGGCGGCCGAGGGCGAACAGCACGGTGAAGTAGTCGGTCGGATAACCCATGGCCTGGTAGATCAGGCCCGAATAGAAGTCCACGTTGGGGTACAGCTTCCGCTTGACGAAGTACTCGTCTTCCAGCGCGATCCGCTCGAGCTCGAGCGCGATCTCGAGCTTCGGGTTGAGACCCGTCTGCTCGAATACGTCGTAGGCCACCTTCTTGATGAGCTTCGCGCGCGGATCGTACGACTTGTAGACGCGATGGCCGAAGCCCATGAGCCGCTCGCCGGCGCCGCTCTTCACCTTCTCGATGAAGTCGGGGATGTGCTGCTTGTCGCCGATCTCGTCGAGCATGCTGAGCACGGCTTCATTGGCGCCGCCGTGCAGCGGGCCGTAGAGCGCCGCGATGCCCGCCGACACCGCCGAGAATGGATCCACGTGGCTCGAGCCCACGGCGCGCACCGCGCTGGTGGAGCAGTTCTGCTCGTGGTCGGCATGGAGGATCAGCAGGATCTCGAGGGCGCGCTGCAGCACCGGGTTGGGCTCGTGCCGTCCGCCGATCTCGAACGTCATGTTGACGTAGTTGCCGATGTAGCTGAGATCGTTCCTCGGGAACACGAACGGGAGCCCGCGCGAATGCCGGAAGGCGAACGCCGCGATGGTGGGCAGCTTCGCGATGAGGCGGATGCGCTGCAGGTAGCGATTCTTCGGGTCGTGGATGTTCTTGGCGTCCGGATAGAACGTCGAGAGCGCACCCACCGCGCCCAGCATCATGCCCATCGGATGGGCATCGTACCGGAAACCCTCGAGGAACTTGGTGAGATTGGTGTGCACGTAGGTGTGTCCCATCACCTCGTGCTCCCACTTCTCGAGCTGGGCGCTCGTCGGCAGCTCGCCCTCGAGCAGCAGGTACGCCACCTCGAGGAAGGAGCACGTCTCGGCGAGCTGCTCGATCGGGTAGCCACGGTACCGCAGGATGCCCTTGTCGCCGTCGATGAAGGTGATGGCGCTCCGGCATGAGGCGGTGTTCATGAAGGCCGGGTCATACGTCATGATGCCGAAGTCGTCCTCGGAGACCCGGATCTGGCGCAGTTCCGTCGCCTTGATGGTGCCGTCGGAGATGGCAAGCTCGTACGACTTGCCGGTGCGGTTGTCGGTGACGGAAAGCGTATCCTTGGGCACGAGCGATGTCCTCGACCACGTGGAGGGTGGGTGACCTGGGAAGGTCGGGCCGTGCCCGTATACTACCCCGCCACTGCGGCCGTCCCAAGCCGTCGCTCCCGGCCCCCTGCGGTGCCGGTTACGTTCTCCCTCCCATGATCCGACCCCACACGCCCACTCGCGTGTCACGCGCCCGCGGCGCCTTGCTCGGCCTCTCGGCCGGCGGCACGGCGCTGCTCGAGCTGGCGACGATCTTGGGCGAGGAACTGCTCCTTCCCGAGCTCGATCTCGGCCGCGCGGTCGGGCGCTGGGTACGCGTGCTCGAGACCGCAAACGACCTGCCCACCGACGTCGCCGCGGCGCTCGGCGAACTGCGCGACCGGGGTGCACCGCTGCCACCCGGCGAGCTCGGCGGCGCCGCCGGGCTAGCCGTGCATGTCCTGCCCGTGGCACTCCTTACCGCCGACATGCCCGCGAACCTGCTCAGCGGCTCCTGGCACCTCGCCGCGCTCACGCATCCCTCCGCCGAGGCGACGTGGTCGGCCGTGGCGCTCAACGTGGCGCTCGTACGCCTGCTGCAAGGGCATCGTGACTTCGTCGCGGACGTGACCGAGGCGCTCCGATCCAACGAAGCGCCCGACGCGGTGCTCGCGCGAGTGCGGCGGCTGCCGGTGACGCGGCGCGAGGAACTCGTGCCGAGCGCTCCAGACGCCACACACGCCCTGGAGACGGTGCTCTGGCTCTCCTGGCACGAGCCCAAGGCCCGACGCGGTCTCGAGTGGCTGGCCGCCGAGGCCGCGCCGTCGGCGACGCGGGCAGCCGCGGCGGCGCTGTATGGGGCGCATCGAGGCGAGGAGGAAATCGGCGGACTCGTGGCGCTCTCGCCGGATCAGCGCGCGCCCGTGATCGCGCTGGCCGATCGCCTCGCGAGGGTCGCAGCGTCGGCATGATCGATCGCGGCAGCTGGATCATTCTCGGTGTGACGAGCGCGCTGCGGCTCGCCGTCGGGCTGTGGCAGACATCGCCCACCGCTGGTGCTGGCGGCGTCCCGAACGGCGCAGATGCCTTCGCCGTCCTCTGTGGACTCGCTACCGGCATCGCGCTCGTGCGAACCGCGTCGAGCATCGACGATGCCGCCGCAGGACGCCGCGCAGCGTGGATGTGGGCCGTGTTGCCGCTCTCCTGGGTCGTATTCGCGACGGGGAATCCGCTCGCACCCCTCCATGCCTGCATCGCATGGGCCATCTTCGCGCTCGTGCGCGCGCTGCAATCCGGTGACGCCTTCTGGTGGATGGTCTGCGGCGCGCTCGCCGGGCTGGGCGCGCTCGGTGACTGGTCGGCCCTCCTGCTTCCCGTTGGGCTCGCGCTCGCGGCAGCAGGCTCGCGGGCCATGCGAGCCCAGCTCGTCGGTCGCGTGCAGGGCGCCGCGCTCGCGACATGCGTCGCCATCGCGATGTTGGCGCTGCTGTGGCGCGCGCGCTCGGGCGCGCCTGCTTCCGCCGCGGACGTCGCGTTGGTTCCTGCCTGGCGCGCCGGGCCATCGATGCTCGAGCGGAGCGCGGAATTTCTCGTGACCGAAGCACTCGCCGCCGGTCCCGTGCTCGCGGTCCTGTTGGCGGGGGTGGCCATCCGCGTACTCAGGAATGGCGCCACGCCCGCTCGTGCAGTGCTCACGCGCTGGGTCATCGTCGTGATCCTCGGTGGCGGACTGCTGGGACTCGCGACCGGCGCCATGGCGAGCCGCACACCGATCGTCTGGCTCGCCGGCACGGTGGTGCTTGGGACGAGCGCGCTCGTGGCGGAGCGGCGCCACTGGTGGCGCGCCGGGCTCGCGGTGGCGTTCGTCCTCGCGCTCGCCACGGTGGCGGGCCGAGTGCGGATGTCCGAGTTGCCTGCCGTTTCGCTCCCGCGGACCACGCTGTAGCTTGAGTGCCTGATCGGCCGCGATGGTCGCGGTCGTCTTTCGCGGTGTCCCACCATGCCTGAAGGAACCATGACCCGTCGACTCGTCGTTTTCGCCTTGTTCCTGGCCGCTGCCGTGCCCGCCCGCGCACAGTCGGTCGATACCGCGGGCGCCGGCGCGGTCATCGCCCAGGCGATGGACCACTCGGAAGTGATGCAGAACCTGCAGTACCTCTCGGACGTCATCGGTCCGCGCCTGTCGGGTTCGGCCGCCATGAAGCGGGCCAACGAGTGGACCGCGCAGCGATACCGCGACTACGGCCTCACCGCGTCGCTCGAGTCGTATCCCTTCGGCGTGACGTGGGAGCGCGGCGAGGCGAGCCTGTGGCTCACGAGTCCATTCAAGCGGCAGATCACGGCGTACAGCTGGGCGTGGACCCAAGGCACGCCGAAGGGCGCCCCCGTCAGTGGTCCCGTCGTGCGCATCAACGGCTCGGCGGACAGTCTCGACACCTACCTGCCGAAGGTGAAGGGCGCGTGGATCGTGATGGGCGAGCCGGCCTATGTCTGGAATCCCGATGGCCCGGCGATGACGGCCGCCGATTCCGCCCTCATGCGCGAGGCGCAGCAGCGCCGCACGGCGGCCTTCCAGCGCCCCGGCCGCGACACGAGCGCGGCCGGCCGTCGTGCCGCGCAGCAGGCCAACTACGATCGCGCCTGGAAGCTCAAGAAGGCCGGCGCGCTCGGCGTGCTCACCGACGGCGCCAAGGAGTTCGGGCTCGCCACCATGAGCGGCTCGCCCAACTCCGTCTCGCCGCTGCCCAACCTGGTGGTGAGCCACGAGGACTTCCTGCTCATCAGCCGCCTCATGGAGCGGGGCGAGTCGCCGCGCCTGACCGGCCGGGCCACCAACACGCTTGGCGCGAAGCCGGTGGAGCAGTACAACACCATCGGCGAGATCCGCGGCAGCGAGAAGCCCGATGAAGTGGTCATCCTGGGCGCGCACCTCGACAGCTGGGACCTCGGCACCGGCGTGACCGACAACGGCACGGGCTCCATGGTGGTGCTCGAGGCGGCACGGGCCATCGCACAGTCCGGCGTGAAGCCCAAGCGCACCATCCGCTTCATCCTGTTCAGCGGCGAGGAACAGGGCCTCATGGGCTCCCGTGCCTACGCCGCGGCACACGCCGCCGAAGCGGAACGCATCCAGGCCGTGCTGGTGCTCGACAATGGCACGGGGCGCATCACGGGTCAGGCGCTGCAGGGCCGCGATGAGCTGGAGCAGCTGTGGAAGGACCTGCTGGCGCCGGTCACGGCGCTGGGCGCGACCGGCGTGCGGAAGGCCAACAAGGGCGGCACCGACCACCTCTCGTTCATCCCGTACGGCGTGCCCGGCTTCAACTTCGACCAGGAAACGCGCGGCTACAACCACACCCACCACTCGCAGGTGGATACCTACGATCACGCCGTGCCGGACGACCTGAAGCAGGCGTCGGCGGTGATGGCGGTGACGGCACTGGAGCTGGCGAACCTCGATGCCCTGCTGCCACGCGGCGCCACGACGCCCGTCACTCCGGCCGTGCCGATGAAGCCGTCGGCGGGGTTGGCAGCCAAGTAGCAGCCAAGTCGCCAGGAAAAGCGAAGGGCTCCGAGCGACTCGGAGCCCTTCGCGCATTCCAGCATCCCGCCAAGCCGTCTATTTCACCACCGTGCACGTCGTGTCGAATCCGCCGCGCGTGTTGTAGATGGTCGTCACCGCGAGCTTCTGGGGCGCGAGCGCCTTGAACAGGTCTTCCGCGATGCGCGCCGTGGCGTGTTCCTGGAAGATCCCCACGTTGCGATAGCTCGTCACGTAGTACTTGAGGCTCTTCAGCTCGACGCACCGGTCGGACGGCGTGTACGTGATGCGCAGCAGGGCGAAGTCCGGCAGGCCGCTGTAGGGACATACGGCGCTGAACTCGCGGGTCTCGGTCACGATCTCCTGCGTCGGTCCCTCGTAGGGAAACGTCTCGAGGACGGCGACGTCGATCGCCTCCGGCCCGGTGAAGCTGAGGGTGCGTCCTTCGGCGATGGCCATGTTCCTGCCCGCTGGGGTAAAGATTCCTTATCGACCGCCCGCGCCCCGCCCGGGCGCCCGACGAATATAAGGCTGCCCTCATCCCGACCGGAGCGTCCATGTCTCCCCAACCCATCCTTCTTGGCGCCGCCCTCGTCCTCGTGGCCGGAGCGGCCCAGGCCCAGCAGTCGGTGCATTTCACGCGTGAGTCGATCCTCGAGCCGGCCGTCGTCGAGGATCGTGTGCTGGTGGACAGTGTGCGCGCGAATGTGGCCCGAGTCCGCGTCGCCGAAGAGGCGTACTACGCCGCCAACGGGACCTACGCCTCCGAACTGGCCGACCTCACGGGCGTGCAGCTCTCCGAAGGCGTCAGCGTGGTCATCGTCATGAGTGATTCCAAGGGCTGGAGGGCCGAGGTCACCCATCCTTCGCTTGCGGGCGCCGAGGTGGTCGAGGTGACGCGCCTTGCGGAGGGCGAACCGCG
>JBJMOZ010000208.1:0-2554 GCA_045803465.1 Gemmatimonadales bacterium
CGAGGAAGACGAGCAGGATGACGACGGTGGCGCCGACGGCGAGCGAGACGCCGCGCGTCATCCGATGCTCGCCGTCGGCGGGCAGCTCCTCGCCACTCCGTTCGCGCCGGCGCGCACGGGCGGTGGCCCACCAGAGGCTGCCGATCGTCGCGAGGTATACGATGGCCGCCGTGGTGAGCGCGAACCACCACAGCGACTCGACACGATTGGCGAGCGGCCCTGACGGCTCGAGCACCGATTGGTTCGGTGCGCCGCGCAGGCTCTGCACCAGCAGTGCGAGCATCACGGCATCTCCGCCGCCGGCGGCCGGAAGGCCTGCTTCGGCGACGTTTCCATCGGCAGCGCCTGCGAGCCGGGGTAGTACATCATGTGCTCGGTGCGCGCCGAGCGCGTGGAGGCCGGATTGAGCCCGCTGAGCGAGCGCACGTACGCCACGAGCTGCCACACCTGCTGCGACGGCACCTTGCCGGCGAACGACGGCATCCCGTTCGGCCGGCCCTGCACGATCGTCGTGTAGATCTGCTCGGGGCCGGCGCCGTAGATCCACTCGTCGTCCATCAGCGGCGGACCCATCCCGCCGCCGCCGTTCGCGTGGCAGCCGGAGCAGTTGTACCAGTTGAACAGCCGCTGCCCCTCGGACACCGCGTAGGCGTTCCCCTCGTACACGTTGCGCGGGTGGGTCGTGTCCTGCATGACGCCCGGCTGCAGCGCGCTCACGCGCACCGCACCGCCCGGCGTCGCGCTGGGGGGCGATTCGCGGAACCGGCGCGTCTCGCGCTTGCACGACGTGAGCGACACGAGCGCCATCGCGATCAGCGCGCCCGCGCGCAGGACATGCGAACTACGGAAGTTGCGTCGCATCGTGGGCCCTCTCATGGCAGCGAGAAGACGTAGAGCGTGCCGCCCTTCTGCGTGTCGCTCGGCAGATCCTTCATCGCCGCGGCGAAGCCGAGTGCCGCCGTCGAGTCGCGCGGATCGAGATCGCCGGCGACGATGGCGCCGGCCCAGCCGCCGACGCCGGAGATGACCGCGACGTACTGCTTGCCGTCGGGCCCGCGATACGTGATCGGCTGGCCGATGATCCCCGAGCCGGTGCGATACTGCCAGAGCGGCTTCCCGTTGCGCGCGTCCACGGCCTTGAACCAGCCGTCCATCGTGCCGTAGAACACCACGTCGCCCGCCGTCACGACGGTGCCGCTCCACACCGGATATTTCTCGGTCAGCTTCCACACCGCTCGGCCGGCCACCGGGTCCCACGCGGTCAGCTCGCCGCGATGGCCGCCGGGGCCAGCATACATCCGCACGTTCATCCCGACATACGGCGTGCCCGCGATGTAGTTCGCCTCGAGCCCCTCCTCGTCCATGCAGAGGTTCTGGTGCGGGATGTACACGAGCCCCGTGCGTGGCGAGAACGACGACGGCTGCCAGTCCTTCGCGCCGGGTGCAGCGGGACAGATCTCGCGCACGACCTTGCCGATCTCGGGCTGCTTCTCCGACACGACCTCCAGCGAGCCGTTGGCGAGGTTCACGCGCCGCGACGTCGTGATGTGCACGAAGGGCTCGGCGGACAGCACTTCGCCCGTGGTGCGGTCCATCAGATAGACGTAGCCGTTGCGCTCCGGACGCAGCAGCGCCTTCCGCGTCTGTCCCTTCCACGGCACGTCGAGGATGAGCGCCTCGTTGATGCCGTCGTAGTCGTGCAGATCGTGCGGCGTCTGCTGGTACGCCCACACGGCTTCACCGGTATCCGGATCGCGCGCGAACACCGAGGCCGTCCACTTGTTGTCGCCAGGCCGCTGGGCGGGGTTCCATGGACCCGGATTGCCGGTGCCATGGTAGACGAGATTCAGCGCGGGATCGTAGGACAGCCATCCCCACACGTTGCCGCCACCGATCTTCCATTGCTCGCCGGGCCAGCTGTTCACACCGAGGTCCTTGCCACGGTCCTTCGGATAGAACGCCTTGAACCGCGAGCCGATCTTCACGTCGCTGTCGGGCCCCGTGCTGTACGCCGTCCACAGCAGCTTGCCGTTCGCGAGATCGAGCGCCTTGAGCCAGCCGCGCACGCCCATCTCGCCCCCCGAGTTGCCGACGAGGACTTTCCCCTTCACGACGAGCGGCGCCATCGTCATCGTCTCCCCGATGTTGATGTCGCCGACCTTCGTCTTCCACACTTCCTTCCCCGTGTTCGCGTCCACGGCAACGACGTGGTTGTCGAGCGTGTTGAACACGATCTTGCCATCGGCGAACGACGGGCCGCGGTTGACGACGTCGCAGCACGCGACCCCCTGCGCCGCCGCCTCGGGCTTGGGCTCGAACTGCCATTTCTTCGCTCCCACGTTGCCCGGCGTGAGATCCAGCGCATATAGGATGTTGGGATACGGCGTGAGCACGTACATCGTGTTGTTCACCACGATGGGCGGCTCCTCGTGGCCACGCAGCACGCTGGTGGAGAAGCTCCATGCCGGCCGCAGCGACTTCACGTTGTCGGCGGTGATCTCGCCGAGCTGGCTGTAGCGCGCGGCGTTGTAGCTCTTGGCGGGCATCGTCCACT
>JBJMOZ010000283.1:0-2710 GCA_045803465.1 Gemmatimonadales bacterium
CTACGGTGCGCTGTGGCTGGAGCACGGCTACGCGGCGCATCCTCTCGAGCAAGAAGCCCGTAACGCCGAACGCGCCGCGCTCGCCCACTGGGCGGCGCGGCGCGCGGAGCACGAGCGCGGCTGAGCGCTATTCGACGGTGATGCTGCCCGCCATGCCGACGGGTTGACCGTCGGTGTCGACGCTGCCGTGCACGCTGCAGTAGTACTGATACGTGCCGGCGCTGTTGAACGTGGCCTGGAACGAGGTAGGGCCGGAGAGCAGATCAGGCTGGCCCGGACTGGCCGGAACCGCCTCCGGGTTCGCCGCCAAGGGGATGACGTTGTGGTTGAGGCTGCCGCTCGGCCAATCGAACGTCACGGTGGTTCCCACCGGCACGGTCAGCGTGCTCGGGGTGAAGTCGTTGTTCACCACCTGGATCGTATTGGCCGGCGGGTTGTTGTCGCCGTCATCGTTGTCGTCGCCGCACGCGGCAAGCATCGCCGCACACCCCACCAGCAGGGCCATTCTGCGCATCGGCATCGCTCCTTGAGGTACGTTGGTCATCCTGCGGGGCCCGTTTCCAGCGGCGTATCGTCACGCCCACCCCATTCGGTCCACGATCCGTCATACACCGCAACGTCGCCACGGCCCAACGCATGGAGCGCGAGCACCAGGCCGCAGGCGCTGACGCCCGAGCCGCACGAGGCGATCACCGGACGCGGATCCCCCAGCACGCCGGCCCCGGCGAGCAGGGCCCGCAACGCGTCGTCCTGCAGCAACCGGCCCTCCGTGTCGACCAACGCCGCGTAGTGCAGGTGACGACTGCCGGGGATGTGCCCGCCCCGCAGGCCGGCACGCGGCTCCGGTTCCGCCGCCGTGAAGCGGCTCGCCGAGCGCGTGTCCACCACCTGCGCAGCGCCTGAACTCACGGCTTTGCGCACCGCTTCCAGGTCCCGCACCATGCCGGGCTCGAGGTGCGCCGTGAAATTGCCGGGACGCATGGCAATCGCGTCGCCCTGCTCGAGCGCTCGGCCCTCGTGCCGCCAGGCGCCCAACCCTCCGTCGAGCACGGCGACATCGGCGTGGCCGAAGACCCGGAACATCCACCAGGCGCGCGCGGCGCTGAGATTGGTGCCGGAGCCGTCATACACCACCACCCAGTCCCCGGTCGAGACGCCGAGCGATCTCGCATAGGTCGTGAAGTGCGTCTCGGCGGGAAGCATGTGCGGCAGCGGGGACGTCGCGTCGCTCGCAGCGTCGAGGTCGAAGTACAGCGCACCGGGCAGATGGCCGGCGCGGAACTCGGCGCGCGGGTCACGTCTGGCCTGAGGCAGGTACCACGACGCGTCGAGCAATCGCAGGCGCGGGTCGCCCAGATGCTCGGCGAGCCATGAGGTGGAGACGAGGCCGGGACGGGACATGGGTTGAAGGTAGTCGTCCGAGTCCGGCTAATTTGACCACAGGAATCCGGACGCGAGCCGGGCCGGGGCACCCTATCGTGCAGGCAACCCGAGCCGAGGCGCTCCACATGACTACGCTGGCGATGACGAGGAACGCGATGCAGTACACCGACGACGAGGCATGGGAACTGGTCAGCGCGCGCGACCGCGCCGCGGACGGAACCTTCGTCTACGCGGTGCGCACCACCGGAGTGTACTGCCGGCCGTCCTGCCCGTCGCGCCGCGCGCGGCGCGAGAACGTCGCGTTCTACGGGGAACCCGCCGACGCCGAGCGTGCCGGCTTCCGACCCTGCCGCCGTTGCCAGCCATCGTCCAACGCTCCCGACCTGGTCGCGCGGGCTCGCGAAGTGCTCGAGCGCGAGGAGCAGGCGTCCTCGCTCGAGGCGCTCGCCGCGCAGCTTGGGGTCAGTGCCGGGCACCTGCAGCGCACCTTCCGCGCGGCCACCGGCCTCTCGCCGCGCGCATACGCCGAGCGGTTGCGCAGCGAACGCCTGCGCCGTTCGCTGCAGCATGGCACCACCGTCAGCCGCGCCATCTTCGATGCCGGCTTCGGCTCGGCAAGCCAGGCGTACGCCACCGCGACGCGGCATCTGGGGATGACGCCGGGCACGTATCGCCGCGGAGGCGCCGGGCTCGACATCCGGTACGCCTTCGGCGACTCGTCGCTGGGTCGCGTGCTGGTGGCGTGGACCACGCGCGGCGTCTGCGCGGTCTATCCGGGCCCCGATGACACCGCGCTCGAGCGGGCACTCGCGGAGGAGTTTCCCAACGCAGCCCGTCTGGCCGCGCCGGAATCGCCGGCCGTGCGCGAGGTGCTGGCCGCCATCGATGGCGAGGGCGCACTGCCGCCACTCGATCCGCAGGGCACGGCCTTCCAGCGCGAGGTATGGACGGCGCTCCGCGAGATTCCTCATGGCGTCACGCGCAGCTACGCCGACGTAGCACGTACGCTCGGTCGGCCCGACGCCGTGCGCGCGGTGGCAGGCGCCTGTGCGGCCAACAACATCGCGGTCCTGATCCCCTGCCATCGTGTCCTGCGCGGCGACGGCGGGCTCGGCGGCTATCGTTGGGGCGAGGACCGCAAGCGCCGCCTGCTCGCCCGTGAGCGCTCCGTCCGTTGACGCCCTCCACCCAAGGCCACATGCTGTAGGTGTCCCGATCGTCATACCGCGCGGACAGACTGTCCCCGGGTGACGACGAACGGAGGCCAATTCTCTCGATTACCGACCGGAATCGGGGCCTCTGCGGGCAGACAAGTCGGCATGGCCCA
>JBJMOZ010000285.1:0-2683 GCA_045803465.1 Gemmatimonadales bacterium
ACGTTCGTCGGGATGTAGGCCGACACGTCGCCGGCCTGCGTCTCGATGATCGGCAGCGCCGTCAGCGAGCCGCCCGGCACCTTCACGCGCGGGTCGAGCATCGCCTTCGCCGGATCGGTGGAGATCTTCGCCGCACGCTCGAGCAGGCGGCTGTGCAGGTAGAACACGTCGCCCGGGAACGCCTCGCGGCCCGGCGGACGACGGAGCACCAGCGACATCTGGCGATACGCCACGGCCTGCTTGGACAGGTCGTCGTACACGCAGAGGGTCGGCTTGCCTTCCTCGTACATGAAGTGCTCGGCCATCGAGGTGCCCGAGTACGGCGCGAGGAACTGCAGCGGTGCGGGATCGGCGGCGGAGGCCACCACGACGATGGTGTACTCGAGCGCGCCGGCCTGGCGCAGCTTGTCCACCACGCCCGCCACCGTCGACTGCTTCTGGCCGATGGCGACGTAGACGCAGACGACGCCCGCGCCCTTCTGGTTGATGATCGTGTCGATGGCGATGGCCGTCTTGCCCGTGCCGCGGTCGCCGATGATCAGCTCGCGCTGGCCGCGGCCGATCGGGATCATGGCGTCGATGGCCTTGATGCCCGTCTGCAGCGGCTCGTTCACCGGCTGCCGGACGATGATGCCCGGCGCGATGATCTCCACGGGCCGGCGCACCTGGGTCTTGAGCGGACCGAGTCCATCCACCGGGGCGCCGAGCGCGTCGACCACGCGGCCGAGGAGCTCGGGGCCCGCGGGCACCTCGAGCAGACGGCCGGTGCGGCGGACTTCGTCGCCTTCCTTGAGCTTCAGGTAGTCGCCGATGACGGCGGCACCCACCGAGTCCTCTTCGAGGTTCAGCACCAGGCCGATGACGGTCTCGCCCGTCGTCTGCGCCGTGATCTCGAGCATCTCGTAGGACATCGCGGACTTGAGCCCGTAGATGCGCGCGACACCGTCACGGACTTCCAGCACCGTGCCGACCTCGGCATCCTGGGCCGCGGCGAGATCGGCCGAGGCGATTTCCTTGAGGAGAACTTCCTTCAGCTCGCCGGGACGAAGCAGGGTTTCAGAGGCCATGGTTTCGGGCTGGGGTAACGGTGTATGTCTAGGATTGCCACAAGCTTGTGAAAATAGTCACAAAAGGCGGGTTCGGGCAAGGGCGATGAGAGGCACCCGACGTGCTCTAGGCCTCCGGCCGACTCCGCATCCGCCCCCGCACGAAATTCCCCAACACCCCCCTCGGACCGAGCTCGGCAAGCGCCCCCGGTCCCACGCCGGCGATGCGCTTCACGGTGGCGCTGAAATGCCCGGGCGAAGCGAACTTGAGCACGTGAGCCGCCATGGCGGCGGTGCAGCCGGGATTGGACAGGAACTGCGCTGCCGCCGCCGTGCGGGCGAGGTCGATCATGCGCTTCAGGTTGGGCGCTCCGCCCGCCCCCACCTGCCGCGACAGGTGTTCCCGGCTCACCCGGAGCCGACGCGCGAGCTCGCGGGTGCGCAGCGGCTGCTCCACCTCGCGCACGACCACGTCCCATGCCAGCCGCTGCAGCGGCTCGGTCAGCCGCAGCACGCGCGGAGCATCGCTCATCTCGGCGCGACGCTGCGCCGTGAGCGTCACGCGGGCCAGCAGGTCGCCGGCGACCGCGTCATCGATGCCCTCCACGAGCAGCGACGAGACACCGGCCTCACGGCACGCGAGGATGGCCTCGCCATCATCCGGCCGGAAGGGCGCGAAGGCGACGATGGGCAGCACCGGCCATCGCGCGCGCAGGTCGCGCAGGAGCGCGAGTCCCCCACTGCCCAACGGCGACAGCACCACGGCATCGAGCAGCCGCCGTTGCCCCAGGCGCCAGAGAGCCTCAGGCGTGCGTACGCGCACCAGCGCGCTGCCGGAACGCGGCAGGCTGCGGCGCAAGGCGACCGCCGCCGGGCTCGGCACGAGCACGGCGATGGCGGGCATGTATCAGGAGGTGGGAACGCTGGGGTCGGGCTCGCGGCGCGGGCGTCCGGCACCGATGGCGACGAGCGTGCGGACCATCTCGCCCGCGCGCCGCAGCACGCCGCGCGCGTTGTCGTAGCTGAGCAGCTCGAGCGATTCGTCGAGCGTGACCCACTTGCAGTCGGTGATGCCTTCGGCGAGCTGCGGCGAGGGCTCGCCCGAGGGCGACTCGAGCAGGAAGAAGTGACAGTACTTGTGGATGCGACGGCCGCGGAACCGGAAGTGCCAGTCGATGACGCGGATGGGGCCATGCAGCAGGAGACCTTCGAGCCCCGTCTCCTCGGCGGTCTCGCGCACGGCGGCCTGCGCCGGCGTCTCGCCGTCTTCCAGGTGGCCCTTGGGAAAACCCCAGTTGTGGTAGGAATCACGGATGAGGAGGAAACGCGCCTCGGAACCGACCGGTTGCCGGAACACGATGCCGCCTGCGCTCACCTCGAGCTCGATGGGCTTCTTCGCCATGACCGCCCCTGTCGGACGCTGCGGCCCGCGCGCAATCACGCCCGACGCGTGACGCGTATGCCGCATTCTGATGGCAAGGTATGGGCGCCGATACCAGGACGAAAGGGGCGACCATGCGGTCGCCCCTTCGGTACTTCGTAGCGGTGAGCGGCCGACGTCAGGCCGCGAAGCTGGCCAGTGCGCGGCCCACGTCGCCCTCGCGCAGTCGCTTGAGCGCGCGGTCGCGCAATTGACG
>JBJMOZ010000165.1:0-3388 GCA_045803465.1 Gemmatimonadales bacterium
CCCGGTGTCCGCGCGGTTCGCCGATGCCTTCGCGAAAGTGCCCTTCAAGGTCAGCTTCTCGCTCTATCCGGACGAGACGACGGAGCTCTGCGACCTCGTCCTTCCCGACCTGCACTCCCTGGAGTCGTGGGGTGACGCCGAGGCCGGCCGAGGCACCGTGTCGCTCCAGCAGCCGGCGATGGATCCGGTGTTCGCGGGCACGCGCGCGACGGCGGACGTGCTGATCCAGCTTGCCCAGAAGGATCCGGCCAACGCCGCGCGCTATCCGGTGAAGGATTATCGCGGCTGGCTGATGGGTCGCTTCCCCGGCGGCACGGCCGCGTTCACGGCGGCGCTCCAGCGCGGCATCGGCACCGGTGCGGTGGCGGCGCGCACGGCGGCGGCGGTGGCGCCGGCGCTCAGGGCGACGCCGGCGATCGACCAGACGTCGGGCGACTTCTACCTGGTGACGTATCCCTCGCCGGTGCTCGGCGGCGACGGCCGCGGCGCGAACAAGCCGTGGCTTCAGGAGCTGCCCGACCCGGTGTCGAAGGTGCTGTGGAGCTCCTGGGTGGAGATCCATCCGGAGACCGCCGACCGCCTCGGCATCGAGCGCGGAGACATCGTCGAGGTGGGCACGGCGGCCGGCAAGGTGCGCGCGCCGGCCTACCTGTACCTCGGCATCCGGCCCGACACGATCGGTGTCGCGCTCGGGCAGGGTCACGGTTCGGCGGCGAAGCTCGACGAGTACGACGGCAAGCACAATGACAAGGTGCCGACGCAATGGGGCTACGGCCGCTACGCGCGGGACATCGGCGTGCGCGCGCAGGACCTGCTCCCGGTCGGCACGGATGGCGCCGGCGGCTTCGCGCTCGTGAGCACGAAGGCGTCGCTGACGAAGACCGGCGACCACGACACGCTCGTGTCCACCGAAGGCTCCGCGCGGCAGCACGGCCGCGGCATCGCGCAGGCGCTGCTGGTGACCGAGCTCGGCGCGACTCGCGAGGCGCCGGGCGCGGAGAACGCGAACGCCCTTGCACCACAGGGCTCCAAGAACCAGGAGAGCGGGGGCGGCGGCTCCCACGGCGAGGGAACGTCCGGCAAGGCCGAGGGCAACCGCGGCGAGCATCACGAGGAGATTCCCGGCGAGCCGAGCGGCGTCTTCCTGCCTGGTCTGCGCTCCCCCGTCGCGGCCGACGCGCAGGGTGTGCTCGGCGCGCCGACCGCGGCGGACAAGGGCAAGGACAAGGGGCTGTACGCGACGAACCACTGGTCGGGGATGGCCAATCGCCGCTGGGCGATGACGATCGACCTCGCGCGCTGCACCGGATGCTCGGCCTGCGTCACGGCGTGCTATGCCGAGAACAACATCCCGACGGTGGGCGCGCCCTGGCAGAACGCCACGGTGTTCGCCGAGTCGAAGCCCGGGTTCAACATCACCCGCGGCCGCGAGATGAACTGGCTGCGGCTCGAGCGCTACTTCGAGGGCGCCGACGACGGCAAGTTCACCGAGGACTTCGAGTCCCGGTTCGTGCCGATGCTCTGCCAGCACTGCGGCAACGCGCCGTGCGAGCCGGTCTGCCCCGTCTACGCGACGTATCACGCGCCCGATGGACTCAACGTCCAGGTCTACAACCGGTGCGTCGGCACGCGCTACTGCAGCAACAACTGCCCGTACAAGGTCCGCTACTTCAACTGGTTCGGCTACGGCGAGGAGGATCGCAAGCAGTACGCCTTCCCCGAGCCGCTGAACTGGCAGCTCAACCCCGACGTCACGGTCCGCACGAAGGGCGTGATGGAGAAGTGCACCTTCTGCGTGCAGCGCATCCGCGAGGCCGAGACGCGGGCGAAGAGCGAGGGGCGCGCCCTGGTGGCCGACGAGTTCACGACCGCGTGCTCGCAGGCCTGTCCGTCGCGGGCCATCATCTTCGGCGACGCCGCCGATCCGGCGTGGACGGTGTCGAAGCAGGTCGAGGACCGCCGCGCGTACCACGTCTTCGAGGAGCTCAACACCTACACCGCGGTGGTCTACTTGAAGAAGGTCAACCATCCGGGTCCGGCGACGCCGGCCGGGGCATAAGGGAGGCGCGACCATGGCGACCCTTGTTCACCCGCGCCGCGACGACGACCGCGAGCTGCGCCCCAACATCCCGACGGCGAGCAATCGCCTGCCCGGCGTCCGCGACTACGAGCAGGTGGACCGCGACGTCATCGCCACGCTGCGCCCCACGCTCGGCTGGTTTGCGCTCCTCGGCATGGCGATCCTCGCCCTGTTCATCGGCATCGGCGCATGGACCTACCAGATTCACGAGGGGCTCGGCGCCGCCGGCTACCACCCGCCCACGATGTGGGGCGTCTACATCGTCTCCTTCGTGTTCTGGGTCGGTATCGGCCACGCGGGGACGCTGATCTCCGCCATCCTCTATCTCTTCCGCGCCGGCTTCCGCACCACCATCTACCGCGCGGCGGAGGCGATGACGGTGTTCGCCGTCATGACGGCGGGCCTCTTCCCGATCCTGCACCTCGGGCGGCCGTGGAAGTTCTTCTGGCTGATCCCGTATCCGAACTGGCGGCTCATCTGGCCGAACCCCAAGTCGCCGCTCGTGTGGGACGTGTTCGCGATCCTCACGTACCTCACCGTCTCGGCGACCTTCTTCTACGTCGGGCTCATCCCCGACATCGCGGTGCTGCGCGACCAGGAGCGCAACCCGGTCCGCAAGCGCCTCTTCTCGGTGCTCTCGCTCGGCTGGCGGAACTCGGACCGCGAGTGGCGGCACTTCACGCGCGCGTACCTGTTCCTCGCCGCGTTCGCCACGCCGCTCGTGCTTTCGGTGCACTCGGTCGTGTCGTTCGACTTCGCGATGGCGCTCACCCCGGGCTGGCACGCGACGATCTTCCCGCCCTACTTCGTCGCCGGCGCCATCTTCTCGGGCATCGGGATGGTGTTCACGATCATCATCCCGATCCGGAAGTACTTCAAGCTCGAGCACATGGTGACGATCAACGACCTCGACGCGGCGGCGAAGCTCTGCCTCTTCACGTCGTCGGTCGTCGGGCTGGCCTACCTCACCGAGTTCCAGGTCGCCTGGATGTCGGGGAACGCGGTGGAGCAGGAGTACTTCTGGAACCGCGTGTTCGGGCAGTGGTGGTGGGCCGCGTGGACCATGCTGATCTGCAACATGGTGCTCCCGCTGTCGCTCTTCTCGCAGAAGCTTCGACGCAACACGACGTGGCTGTTCATCCTCTCGATCTTCATCAACATCGGGATGTGGTTCGAGCGCTTCGTCATCGTCATCCCGTCGCTCTCGCACGAGTTCGAGCCCTGGCAGTGGGGGAGCTACGCGCCGACGTGGGTGGACTACTCCATTCTGCTCGGCTCGTTCGGCTGGTTCTTCATGTGGTTCCTGCT
>JBJMOZ010000308.1:0-9052 GCA_045803465.1 Gemmatimonadales bacterium
GCCGCCACCTCGTCGGGATGCCGGACGTCTCCGGCCGCCCGGCCGAGGAGGGTCACCTCCACGCCCGCAGGCGCCATGCGCCCAAGCTCGCGTCCGAGCTGTCCGGTCCCGCCGAAGACGAGGACTCGGCGCGGAAGCGTCACGGATACGTCTCCGCGATGTCCAGCGCGACACCGGACGCGTCCTTCGGGGAGAGACGCGGCTCGATGCCGCTCGGCAGCGGCCACTGCACCCCGACCGCGGGATCGTTCCAGCGGAGCGTGCGGTCGTGCTGCCCCTGATAGGGCGTCGTGCACTTGTAGAGGACGTCCGTTTGCGCGCTCAAGGCGAGAAAACCGTGGGCGAAGCCCGGGGGAATCCACAGCATGCGGAAGTCGGTTTCGCGGAGGGTCGCGCCCACCCAGCATCCGAACGTCGGCGAGGAACGCCGCAGGTCCACCGCGACGTCGAAGATCTCGCCGGTCACGACACGGACGAGCTTGCCCTGGGGCTCGACGAGCTGGTAGTGCAGGCCGCGCAAGGTGTGCTGCACCGAACGACTGTGATTGTCCTGCACGAATCCGACGTCGAGCCCAGCCGCCCGGAACTTCTCCGCATGCCATGTCTCAAGGAAGAAACCCCGGTTGTCCTCGTGCACCGTCGGTTCCACGAGCAGGACCTCGGGAATTTCAAGCGGCGTCAATCGCATCCGTGGCGCTCCCGCTCGCCCAGCACCTGCAGCAGGTACGCGCCGTACGAGTTCCTGGCGAGCGGTTCGGCCAGGCGCTGCAGCTGGTCGGCGTCGATGTACTCCATCCGGTACGCGATCTCCTCGAGACAGGCGACCTTGAGCCCCTGGCGCTGCTCGATCGTCTGGATGAACTGGCCGGCCTGCAGCAGCGAGTCGTGCGTGCCCGTGTCGAGCCACGCGGTGCCGCGTCCGAGCACTTCCACCCTCAGGGTGCCCGCTCGTAGGTAGGCATTGTTGACGTCGGTGATCTCCAGCTCGCCCCGGGGCGACGGCTTCACGCCGCGAGCGATCTCGACCACGCGCTCGTCGTAGAAATACAGGCCCGTCACCGCGTAGCTGGAGCGCGGCTGGCGTGGCTTCTCCTCGATCCCGAGCGCGCGGCCCTGCGAGTCGAACTCCACGACGCCGTAGGCTTCGGGCTGCCGCACGTGGTAGGCGAAGACCGTGGCGCCGTCCGTGTACGAGTTCGCGCGCTGCAGCGTGGCCGTGAGGTCGTGGCCGTAGAAGATGTTGTCGCCAAGCACGAGGGCGCTGGGGCGATCCCGGACGAAGTCGGCGCCGATCAGGAATGCCTGTGCCAGTCCGTCGGGCGAGGGTTGTTCCGCGTAGGTGAACGACATGCCCCACTGGCTTCCATCGCCCAGGAGCCGCTGGAAGCCCGGCAGATCGTGCGGCGTCGAGATGACGAGCATTTCCCGGATCCCGGCCAGCATCAGCACCGAGATCGGATGGTAGATCATCGGCGTGTCGTAGATGGGCAGGAGCTGCTTGCTCACCGCGCGAGTTATGGGATAGAGCCGGGTGCCCGAGCCGCCGGCCAGCACGATCCCACGCCGTGCGCACGCCTCCTTCATGCACTCCTCCAAACGCACGGGCGCCCGCTATGACGTCGCATCATGCAGCCGCCCGAGCCGGCTGGACGGCTCGCTCTGCGGCAAGCCATGCCTGGAACATCAGCACGTCCCACAACTGGTACTGTCGGTTGCGCCGCCCGGACCGGTGCTCGGCCCACGCCTGCGTGATCGGCTCCGGCTGCAGGAAGCCCTCCCGGCGGAGTCGCTCGGGGGCGAGCAGGTCATCGGCCCATTCGCGCAGCGGCCCGCGCAGCCACCGGTCGATCGGCACGCCGAAACCCATCTTGGGGCGCTCCACCAGCGCGGGCGGCACGTAGCGGGACAGCACCTGCCGCAAGACCCGCTTTCCCATGCCGCCGCGCACCTTCGCCCCGAGTGGCAGCCGCCACGCGAACTCTGCGATCCGATGATCGAGGAAGGGCGCCCGCGCCTCGAGGCTCACCGCCATGGTCGCGCGGTCCACCTTCACCATGATGTCGTCGGGGAGATACGTCTGAGCGTCGGTGAACATCATGCGCTCGATGAACGATGCGCCACCAAGCTGCCTTGCGACTGCCATGTGCCGCGATTCCGGCTCGCGCCCATCCACCACCAGCCGATCCGGTTCGTTCCAGTGGGAGAGCAACAGCCGGTACAGGCCGAGCGCACTCTCCGCCCCGAACACATCGGCCAGCTTGTGGACGCGATCCCCGGCATGGGCAACGCGATGCCGCCGTGGCAAGGCGGACTGGACCACGTCGAAGACGCGCTGCCAGGCTGTCGGCGGCAGGGCACGGATCGCAGCAGCACCCGCGTGACGCACTCCGCGCGGCACGCCCGACAGCCGTCTCCAGATGCGATCGCCCTGGAAGTAGCGGTTGTAGCCTCCGAACATCTCGTCGCCGCCGTCGCCGGACAGGGCTACCGTGACCTGTTGGCGCGCGAGCTGGGCGACGAGGAACGTCGGCACCTGCGACGAGTCGCCGAAGGGCTCGTCGTACATCTCCGGTATCCGCGGGATGACGTCGAGCGTTTCCCGAGGCGTCACGTACAGCTCGGTATGGTCGGTCCCGAGGTGGCGCGCCACCGCCTTCGCCTGCTCTGCCTCGTTGTAGCCGGCTTCGTGAAAGCCGATCGTGAAGGTGCGGACCGGCCGCGCGCTCTGTGCCTGCATCAGCGCGACGACGGTCGAAGAGTCGATCCCGCCCGACAGCAGCGCGCCGAGGGGCACGTCGGCCACCATCTGCTCGCCGATCGTTCGGCGCAGCCGTTCCTCGGTGAGCGTGACGAGTTCCTCGTCGCTCCCTTGCAGCGGATCCCTCGCGCCTTCGACCACGGCGTCTTCGAGCGACCAGTACGGGGTGATGGTCGGCTCGCCCGACGCCCGCACCTCGGCGATGTGCGCGGGCAGGAGTTTCCGGATCCCCGCGTAGATGGAGTACGGAGCCGGCACGTAGTTGTAGCGGAGGTAGAGCGCGAGTGCATCGCGGTCCACCTCGCCACGCCAGGCCGGGTGCGCGCGCATCGACTTCAGTTCGGAGGCGAACAGGAACGTGCGGCCCATCCAGCCGTAGTAGAGTGGCTTCTCGCCGAAGCGGTCGCGCGCGAGGTGCAGCGTGCGCGATTCGCGGTCCCAGACGGCAAGCGCGAACATGCCCGCGGCGCGCTGCAGCGTTCGCACGAGTCCCCAGTGCGCGATGCCCTCGACGAGGATTTCGGTATCGGAATGGCCGCGGAACCGGACCCCCGCGGTTTCGAGCGGCGCGCGAAGCTCCGGGAAGTTGTAGATCTCGCCGTTGTAGTTGAGCACCCACCGCCCGTCGCGCGACACCATCGGCTGGTGTCCCTCGGCGCTGGGGTCGAGGATGCTCAGCCGCCGATGACCCAGCGCGAGTCCCGCAGCACCGTCGCACCACGTGCCCGCATCGTCGGGCCCTCGATGGCGGACGGCGGAGGCCATGGCGAGCGCCGCCGCTGATGCGACGGCGCTGTCGGTACCCTCAGGCGTCCAGCAACCGGCTATGCCGCACATCTTGGAGGAGCGACCTCGGCTCGAGAGGCCCCAAACCTAGACGAATCGATCCGTAAAGTGCACCTTCGCAAGGAGTTCGGCGCCCCGCCCCGGTGGGCTGGCGCCTGACGCTGGAATGACATATCTTTGTGAAAAGTTTCACATGTGTCTCACGCCATCGCGGTCCGGAACCGCCGGTGTGAGAGTCGAAAACCTGTCCCCACAGCAGAACGGAGCGCCCCGTGACGGCCACCGCGAACCCCACCTCCCCCGTCGCCGGCAAGGTGCCGTATCCGGCCGACGAGATCTCGAAGCTCCTCGCCCCCAACGAGAAGGAAAACCCGGCCGTCAAGCTGCGCCGCCTCCTGCATGAGGCGCGCGACAAAGGATCCTTCCTGCACTCGGCCGGCGCCTACGACGCCTACACCGCCGCGCTCATGACCAAGCTCGGCTTCAAGGCGCTCTACGGCAGCGGCTGGCAGCTCGCGGCGACGTGGAACATGTATCCCGACATCGGCGTGTACAACTCGCACCAGATGGCCGAGCTCACCGCCATGCTGCGCAAGGGCATCGACGGCGCGCGGCACGCGCACTGGTTCGACACCGACGGCGCGGAGCTCCTCGAGATGCCGCCGATCTTCGTCGACATGGAAGCGGGCTTCGGTGGCCCCGGACAGACCTTCACGCTGGCCTCCGAGCTCATTCGCGCCGGCGCCGCGGGCGTGCACCTCGAGAACCAGGACCCGAGCGACCGCACCTGCGGCCACATCGTCAACGTCGGCAAGGCCAAGCGTGACAAGGTGCTCGTGCCGCGCGCCGCGTGGCTGGCCAAGCTCAAGGCGATCCGGGCTGCGGCCGAGGCATACGAGCATCCCCTGGTGAGCATCGCGCGCACCGACTCGGTGGACGGCGCCATCCCGGGCCAGGGACAGGGTGGCGTGCAGATGGCCATCGAGGATGCGTGGGAAGCGGCGGAGATCGGCTGCGACGTGATCTGGGCGGAGTTCAACAACACCGAACTCGACCAGCCGGCCGAGTTCGCCGAGGGCGTGCGGAAGTACTACCCGAACCAGATGCTGGGCTTCAACCTTTCGCCGTCGCTCTACTGGGGCAAGGCGAAGAAGAGCAAGACGCTCATCACCAACCAGCAGCTCGCCGACCTGGGCTACACGCTGCAGTTCTCGACACTCTTCAACTTCCGCACGGTCGGGCTCGCGCTCGACAAGGGGCTGCGCAAGTTCAAGGAATCCGGCCTCGAGGCGCTCGCCGACCTGCAGAACGAGGAAGACGATCATCCGACCGGGGCACCGCTCACCAAGATGCACCAGAAGTTCGCCGGCATGAACCGGTGGCTGGTGATGGAACAGGTGCTTTCCGGGAAGTGACCCCGGATCCGAAACGCAAAGAGGGCCCCACGCGGGGCCCTCTTTCGCGTTGTCGCTCGCTCAGGCCCGATAGAATTCGCGATACCAGCCCACGAATCGCTTCACGCCCTCCGCGATCGACGTCGCCGGCTTGAACCCCACGTCGCGCGCCAGGTCGTCCACGTTCGCCCAGGTCGCCGGCACGTCGCCCGGCTGGATGGGCAGCATGTTCTTCACCGCCACCTGCCCCAGCTCGCGCTCGAGCGTCGCGATGAGATCCATCAGCTCCACCGGATTGTCGTTGCCGATGTTGTAGACGCGGTACGGTGCCGAGCTGGTGCCGGGATCGGGCACGTCGCCGGTCCAGGCCGGGTCGGGTGTGGCGACGCGATCGGCCGTGCGCAGGATGCCCTCGACGATGTCGTCCACGTAGGTGAAGTCCCGCCGCATCCTACCGTGGTTGAACACGTCGATGGGCCGGCCTTCGAGGATGGCCTTGGTGAAGAGGAACAGCGCCATGTCGGGCCTGCCCCACGGCCCGTACACCGTGAAGAACCGCAGGCCCGTCGTGGGCAGGCCGTACAGATGGCTGTACGTGTGGGCCATGAGCTCGTTCGCCTTCTTGCTGGCGGCGTAGAGACTCACCGGGTGGTCCACGTTGTGGTGCACCGAGAACGGCATGTTCGTGTTGCCGCCGTACACGCTGCTCGACGAAGCGTACACGAGATGCCGCACGCCGTTGTGGCGGCAACCCTCGAGGATGTGCAGGAAGCCGACGAGGTTGCTCTGGACGTACGAGCCCGGATTGGTGAGGGAGTACCGCACGCCGGCCTGGGCTGCGAGGTGGATCACGACCTCGGGCTTGACGGATGCGAACACCCGCGCCATCGCATCGGCGTCGGCCACGTCGAGCTTCTCGAAGCAGTAGCCGCGCCGCCCCTCGAGCCGTGCGAGGCGCGCGTGCTTCAGACGCACGTCGTAGTAGTCGTTGACGTTGTCGATGCCGTACACGTCGTCGCCGCGACCGAGCAGACGCTCGGCGACGTGATACCCGATGAAGCCCGCGACACCTGTCAGCAGGATCCTCGTCATGCCCATCTCTGTGCGAGGTGGGTCATCCCGTCGCCCGATGGGCCGGGACGGCGGGCGGCACGATGGTCACGCCCTCCCGCGCCAGTCGCTCCGCCTGCCAGCCCTCGAGCCGCACGGTCAGCTCCTCGTGCTCGTCCACCGTCCGGCGGCTCACGACCTCGCCCAGCCGGTACACCTCGGCCAGCCGTGCGCCGTCCAGCGAGGGTACCCGCAGCGTCACCATCGGCTTCTCGCGCCGGGCCCGCTCGCGCAACGCCGTCTTGAGCGCCACCATGCCGTCGGTGCGCACCGTCGTGGCCATGATCTCGCCCGGGTGCGACGTGCGCATGCGTCCCGCGAACCCCAGCGGGTCGACCAGCAGGTCGATCTTGTTGAACACCGGGACGATCGGCTGCTCGTCGAGCCCCAGTTCCTCGAGCACGTCGTCGACCACCTGCATCTGGTCCTCGAACTCCGGATCGCTCGCGTCGACCACGTGCAGCAGGAGGTCGGCCTCACGGGCCTCCTCGAGCGTGGCACGGAAGCTCGCCACCAACTGGTGCGGCAGCTTGCGGATGAATCCGACGGTATCGGTGACGCGCGCCTTGTAACCCTCGCCGATGTCCACCACGCGCGTGAGCGTGTCGAGCGTGGCGAAGAGACGGTTCTCCACGAAGATGTCGTGCTCGCCCGAGAGGGCGCGCAGGATGCTCGACTTCCCGGCGTTGGTATAGCCCACCAGCGCCACGTCGAGCATGGGCTCGCGGCCGGAGCGCACGGTGGCACGATGGCGCTCGACGCCGCGCAGCTTCTCGCGCAGCATCTGGATCTTGCGGCGGATCATGCGGCGGTCGGTCTCGAGCTGTGTTTCGCCCGGGCCCCGCAGGCCGATGCCGCCGCGGATGCGCGAAAGGTGGGTCCACATGCGCATCAGGCGCGGCAGCAGGTACTCGAGCTGCGCCAGCTCGACCTGCAGCTTCGCCTCGTGGCTTCGCGCGCGCGTGGAGAAGATGTCGAGAATGACCTCGGCGCGATCCATCACGCGCACCTGCAGCTCGCGCTCGAGGTTGGCGCCCTGGGTCGGCGAGAGCTCGTCGTCGAAGATCACGAGCGTGGCCCCGAGGGCCTGCACCGCCTCGCGCACTTCCTCGACCTTGCCCTCGCCGATGTAGAAGGCCGGCGTCGGGGACTGGACCTGCTGGGTGACGCGCCCCACGACGCTCGCCCCCGCCGTATCCACCAGGCGGGCGAGCTCGTCGAGGTGCTCGTCGATCAACTGGACGTCGCGGGAGCCCTTGCGGGGCGCGGCGATGAGCAGCGCGCGCTCGATGGGGTCGCGGATTTCGATCGGAGTACGGATGGCTGGAACGTCCCTCGAGGTGTCAGTGGCGGGCCCCCTGCAGGGCCATGGGTCTCAGCGCTCAATATAGGGATACCCGGGGCATTCAGCCTGCATCCGCTTCCCCGGTGCCCGGCTCCTCGCCCGCCCGGGCCGCCCTCGCCGCCCACCACGCCATGCGCTCGGCGATGCGCTTCTCGAACCCGAACTCACCCGGCTCGTAGAATCGCTCGCCCGCCACCTCGTCCGGCAGGTACTGCTGCGGGATGAAATGCGAGGGATCGTCGTGCGCATACTGATAGTCCCGCCCGTATCCCAGGTCCTTCATGAGCCGGGTGGGCGCGTTGCGCAGGTGCACCGGCACCGGGGCCGCCGGGCTCCGGCGGGCCGCATCGAGCGCAGCGTCGAGCGCCGCCTTGACGCTGTTGGACTTGGGGGCCGTGGCGAGGTAGATCGTCATCTCGGCGAGCGGAAGCAGGGCTTCTGGCACGCCCAGCATGTGCACCGCGTCCCGTGCGGCCACCGCCAGCTTGAGCGCCTCCGGGTCGGCCAGCCCGATGTCCTCCGCCGCCATCGCCATGGCGCGGCGGCAGAGCACGAGCGGGTCCTCGCCCGCCTCGATCATGCGTGCCATCCAGTAGAGCGCGCCCTGCGGATCGCTGCCGCGCAGCGACTTGTGGTAGGCCGAGAGCATGTTGAAGTGCGACTCGCCGGCCCGGTCGTGCTGGGGCATGCGCCGCTGCATCGCGTCGCGCAGCACGTCGAGCGTCACCTCGCCGCGCAGGCCCACCTGCAGCGCCGCCGCCTCCAGCACGGTGAGTGCCCGGCGTGCATCGCCGTCCGACTCCTCGGCGAGCCGGCGCAGCACGTCCTCGTCCACGGCGAGCGCCATCGTCCCGATGCCGCGCTCCTCGTCCTCCAGCGCCCGGCGCAGTAGCACGACGATGTCGTCGGCGGTGAGTGGCTGCAGTACCACCACGCGCGCCCGGGAGAGCAGCGCCGCGTTCAGCTCGAAGCTGGGGTTCTCGGTGGTGGCCCCGATGAGGGTGACGGTGCCCTCCTCGACGGCGGGTAGCAGGGTGTCCTGCTGCGCCTTGTTCAGCCGGTGGATCTCGTCGACGAAGAGCAGCGTCGCGGCGCCACCGGCCGCGATGCGCTCGCGCGCGTCGTCGAAGATCTCGCGCAGTCGCGGCACGCCTTCGCTCACGGCGCTGAACGGCACGAAGGACCGGTGCGTGGCCGTGGCGATGAGATGCCCGAGCGTCGTCTTGCCCGTGCCCGGTGGTCCCCACAGGATGAGCGACCCCGTCTCGCCGCGCTCGATGGTGGTGCGGAACGCCGCGTTCGGCGCGAGCAGTTGCGGCTGGCCCACGAATTCGGCCAGGGACCGCGGGCGCATGCGCGCCGCGAGCGGCCGCGTGTCGCGCGCCGCCACGAACAGGCTCTCCTCTGCGTCCCGCCGTTTCGCCTGCCGCGCCATGGTCAGCTCGCTCCGGACAGCATCCCCAGCAACCCCTCGGTCAGCAGGAACGCCGCCACCCCGCCGAAGAATGCCGTGGCCGGCGCCCAACCGCGCCGCGCCTGGAACTCCGGGATCAGGTTGCTCGCGGCCACGTAGAGCGTGACGCCCGTGGCCAGCGCCAGTCCGTGTCGCCCGAGCACGGAGCTGCCGCTCGTGGTCAGTACCCCGCCAAGAAGCGTGGC
>JBJMOZ010000346.1:0-15054 GCA_045803465.1 Gemmatimonadales bacterium
TTCCCACTCCGCGACGACAACCCGACCCTCCGCACCCCGGTCGTCACCTACCTGCTCATCGCGGCGAACGTGGCCGTGTGGGTACTGGTGCAGGGCATGGGCAGCGATCCGCTGCTGGCCGCCTCCATCTGCAACCACGCCCTCATCCCGGGCGAGTTCCTGCACACGCTGCCGGCAGGCTCGCCGGTGCCGATGGGACCCGGCATCGCGTGCGTGGTGAGCGACCAGGCCACCTGGTACAAGCCGCTGTCGTCGATGTTCATGCACGGCAGCTGGATGCACCTCATCGGCAACATGTGGTTCCTGCACATCTTCGGTAACAACGTCGAGGATTCTCAGGGCCGCGGCCGGTTCCTGCTCTTCTATCTCCTGTGCGGTCTCGCCGCGGGGCTGACGCAGACGTTCCTCGATCCGCGCGGCAACATTCCGATGGTGGGCGCGTCCGGAGCCATTGGCGGCGTCATGGGGGCCTACATCGTGCTCTACCCCCGGGTGCAGATCCACATGTTCGTCTTCCTCTTCATCTTCATCACGCGCATCGTGGTGCCGGCCTTCTTCATGCTGGGCTACTGGTTCGTGCTGCAGCTCCTGAGCGGCTGGATGAGCTTCGGGCGCGAAGGAGGCGGCACCGCTTTCGGGGCGCATGCGGGTGGGTTCCTCGCCGGCGTGATCCTCATCTTCCTCTTCAAGGACAACGCGCTCGTGGCGGCCCACCGCGCCCGCGCGCAGAACTGGCAGCGCGGGCACTTCCGCGACACCGCGTACTGACCGGGCGAGGAGCAGGAGATGAAGAAGTCCGACGCCTCCAGGAGCGGTGAGTCTCCCTCCGATCTCATCGACGCGAGAATCGAGGAACTGGGCGATTGGCGGGGCGAGACACTTTCAAGGATCCGGAGGCTCATCAAGCAGGCGGACCCCGGCGTCGTCGAGGAATGGAAGTGGCGAGGCGTGCCCGTGTGGTCGCACGATGGACAGATCTGCACGGGCGAGACCTACAAGAGCGTCGTCAAGCTGACCTTCCTCAAGGGCGCGCAGCTCGAGGATCCGAAGCGTTTGTTCAACTCCAGTCTCGACGGGAATGCCCGGCGTGCCATCGACCTGCACGAGGGTGAGCAGCTCGACGAAGCTGCGTTCGAGGCGCTCATCCGCGAGGCCGTCACGCTGAACGAGTCCGCTGCCCGATAGGGCCGCGCGTACCGTGGGAGCAGAGATGTCATCGTCGAAGGCCCGCAAGCCGGCGTCGCTGCCCAAGTCCGATGGGGACGCCGGCGTGCAGGCCTACATCGCCAGCATGGAGCCGTGGCAGGCAGCCATCGCCAGGCGCGTCGACGCGCTCGTCGTGCAGCATGTGCCCAACGTCCGCAAGGCCGTGAGGTGGCATTGCCCGTTCTACGGCGTGGAAGGGCAGGGCTGGTTCCTCGCCTTCAGCGGATTCCAGCGCCACATCAAGTTCAGCTTCTTCAAGGGAGCGTTGCTCGAGCCCGTCCCGCCCGTCGGCCAGTCCAAGGACGTGCGCTCCCTCGATGTGCGAGAGTCGGACGAGCTCGACGAGAAGCGACTGGCGGCCTGGATCATTCAGGCGGCCTCCATGCCCGGCTGGGACGGTGGGTCCACTCGCTACGGCGGAACCAGGCTCTGACGGCCCGAACCGAGCAGGCCCGCGCCATCCTCGAGGCGCCCGACCCGGGCGTGACGCACGGCGCCGTTCCCGCATGGCTCGGCAGCGGCGCCGCCTCGCTCGCGGGCTTGGCCCCGCTGCTCGATCACACGCTGCTCGCACCCGACGCCACCGCCGCGCAGGTGCAGAATCTCGCCGATGAGGGTCGCGCGCTCGGCGTCGCCGGTGTGTGCGTGGACGGCGCGTGGACGCACCTGGTGCGCGAACGGCTCGAAGGTTCGTCGGTGCGCACTGTCGTGGTGGTGGGCTTCCCGCACGGGGCCATGGCGACGGCCGCGAAGGCATTCGAGGCCTGGCAGGCCGTTCACGACGGCGCCGACGAGCTCGACATGGTCATGTCCCTCGGTCGCGCGAAGGCCGGCGAGTGGGATGCCGTGCAGGACGACATCGCCGCCGTAGTCGAGGCCGGCGCGGGCACGCCCGTGAAGGTGATCCTGGAGACGATCCTGCTGGAGCCGCTCGAGATCGTGGAGGCGTGCCTGGTGGCCATCGAAGCCGGCGCGGAGTTCGTGAAGACGTCGACGGGCTTCCACCCGGCCGGCGGTGCCCGCGAGGCCGCGGTGCGCCTCATGCGCCGCGCCGTCGGCGACGATTTCGGCGTGAAGGCCTCAGGGGGCGTGCGCTCGGCCGAGACGGCAATCCGCATGCTCGCGGCGGGCGCGAACCGGATCGGGACCTCGAGCGCCGCGGCGATGGTGGCGGAGCAGGGGGTGCCGGTTCCTACCCTCGCGGCGCTGTTCGCGCGGCATGGGCATGCGTAGGAAGCGGCGTGGGTGGTGACGAATTGGATCGTGAAGTTACCCGCCCCCGTCCATCACACCGCTTCGATCACCACGCTCCGATCCAGCTCCTTCTCCAGCACGTCGCTCTTGCGCGTGGCACCCCAGCACTCGAGCGACAGATCCGCGCCCGCCGTGCGCGGGACGGCCTGCAGCAGCACCCGGTCGTCGTTCACGTGCACGCGCAACGATTCCACCAGCCCGGTATGCCCCCGATCGAGCCCGTCCGCCACGCGCAGCAGCGCCGAGAGTCGGCGCACGAGCGCCTGGTCCTCGTCCGGCAGCGCCGCGAATTCCTCGTGCTTCTTCCGCGGCCCCGACTTGCGGTGGTAGCGGCTCAGCAGGGCCACGAGCATCCGGTCGCGCGGCCCGAACGGCAGGCGATCGGCGTGCATGATGAGCTGGAAGCTGTGCCGGTGGTGCCGGCGGTAGCTCACTAGCTGTCCGACGTCGTGCAGCAGGCCCGCCGCCTCGAGCAGCGGCCGGTCGCCGGGTTCGCACTCGAGCAGGTTGCCCAGCTCGTCGAAGAGCTGCAGCGCCAGGTGGCGCACGTGCTCGACGTGGCGGCGGTCGC
Organism: Gemmatimonadales bacterium; assembly: GCA_045803465.1. Classification (GTDB taxonomy): domain Bacteria; phylum Gemmatimonadota; class Gemmatimonadetes; order Gemmatimonadales; family GWC2-71-9; genus JAGGAG01. Next base: position 3,032 of record JBJMOZ010000346.1, read on the forward strand.
CCTGACAGCGCTCCACGAATTCGCGCAGCAGGCGCAGCGGGTCGCTCGGCAGCTGCGGCGTGGCGCCGGCCATCTCGAGCAGCAATCCCTCGCGCAGGCCGAACGCGCTCACGGTCAGCTCGCGCGCGTCGGCGAGGTCGAGCAGCTCCGCCGTCACCGCGAGCCCCGCCACGATGATGTCGCCACGCTCGGCGTTGAGGCCCAGCACGTGCCGCCGCTGCTCCGCCGTGCGCGTCGCGAGCCATTCGAGCAGCTGCTCCACCTCGGCCGTCGAGACGCGGGCGCCGTGGATGCTGTCCGGCACCGGCAACCCGCGCCGCGCCACCGCCATGCGGCCCAGGTTGGTGAACGTGCCGCCGGAGCCGATCAGCACCGGCGCGGTCCACTCGCGCCATGGCAGCGCCTTCCGCAACTGGCGGCGCGCGTGCCGGCGCAGTGCAGCGATGGCCTTCGGCACGTCGCGCTGTCCGGCGATGTGCGTCTCGGTGGTGCGTACCGCGCCCAGCGGCAGCGAGGCCGTGGACTCCACCAGCCCGTCCACCGCACCGATGAGCTCGAGGCTCCCGCCGCCGATGTCGGCCACGATGGCGCGCGCGCCGTCGAGCTGGAAGTGGTGCGCCACCGAGCGCCACGACAGCGACGCCTCGGTGTGCTCGTCGATGATGGTGAGCGGGATGCCCAGCTCTTCACGTACCCGGCGCACGAATTCCGGGCCGTTGGCCGCCTCGCGCGGGGCCGCTGTGGCCACGGCCGCCACGCGCCGCACGCCGCGCCGTTCGCAGACCGTCTTCATGCGCCCGAGCGCCACGAGGGCGCGCTCGACCGCCGCCGCATCGAGGCGGCCGGTCTCCGCGAGTCCCTTGGCGAGCCGCGGCTGGTCCTTCACTTCGTCGATGACGGAGATGCCGGCGACGGGATCGTACTCGGCGACCAGCAGGCGGACGGAGTTGGAGCCGACGTCGATGGCGCCGAGGCGCTCGCGCGTGCCGGGCGGCGGGGCGCCGCCCGGGTCCGACTCGGGAAGGATGCCGGCGGAGCTCAATCCGGCACGAGGTTGCGGGAGGTCCGGGCCTCGCCGCGATCTTCGGAGTGATGCTTGATCGACTTGCCCTCGACCAGGAACACCACGTCCTCGCCGATGTTGGTGGCCAGGTCGGCCACCCGCTCGAGGTTCCGGCTCACCAGGAAGAGCTCCATGCCGGAGCCGATGGTGTGCGGATCCTCCATCATGTGCGTCAGGAGGATGCGGAACACCGACTTGTGCAGCGCGTCCACCTTGTCGTCGCGGCGGCACACGTCGCGTCCCGCCTGCGCGTCGCCCCGGATGAAGGCCTCGAGCGCATCGGACAGCATCTCGCGCGAGAGCCGCGCCATCTCGACGATCTCGGGCTCCGGGGTGATGGCCCGCGCCTCCGCCAGCCGCTCCGCCGACTGGGCGATGTTCACCGCGTGGTCGCCGACCCGCTCGAGGTCGTTGGAGATCTTGAGCGCGCTGGTGAGCATGCGGAGGTCGCGCGCCATGGGCTGGTGCAGGGCGAGGAGGTTGATGCACTGCTCCTCGATCTCCATCTCCATGTTGTCGATGATCCGGTCGTTGCGGATCACCTGGCGCGCCTTCTCGCCGTCGCGCTCGAGCAGGGCCTCCACGGCGAGCCCGAGCGCGGCCTCGGCCTCTCCCGACATCGCCAGGAGACGAGCCTTGACCGCGTTGAGCTCCTCGTGGAAATGCCGCCCCGACTCGAAGTTCATCCGAATCTCCCCGTGATGTAGGCCTCGGTGCGCGGCTCGGCGGGGTTCGTGAACAGCCGTTCCGTCGTGGCGAACTCCACCAGCTCGCCCATGTGGAAGAACCCCGTGAAGTCCGAGATGCGCGCCGCCTGCTGCATGTTATGCGTGACCAGCACGATCGTGTAGTCCCGGCGCAGCTGGAGGATCAGTTCCTCGATGCGCTGCGTGGCGATCGGGTCGAGCGCCGAGCACGGTTCGTCCATCAGGAGCACGGCGGGCTGGTTGCCCAGGGCGCGCGCGATGCAGAGCCGCTGCTGCTGTCCGCCGGACAGCGACGTGCCCGGCGCATCGAGCCGGTCCTTCACCTCGTCCCACAGCGCGGCCTGGCGAAGGCAGCGCTCCACCACGTCGGGCAGGTCGCGATGGGCCACCAGCCCGTTGAGCGCCGGCCCGTAGGCCACGTTGTCGAAGATCGACTTGGGAAACGGGTTCGGCCGCTGGAACACCATGCCCACCCGCCGGCGCAGCTCGACGACGTCGGTCCCGGCGTCGAGCACGGGGCGGCCATCGACCAGGATTTCGCCCTGATAGGCGGCGCCCGGGGTGAGGTCGTTGAGCCGGTTGATCGAGCGCAGGAAGGTGCTCTTCCCACAGCCCGAAGGACCGATGATCGCCGTGACGGCCTTCCGCGGGATCGCGAGGTCGATGCCCTTGAGGATCTCCCGCTTGCCGTAGCTGAAGCGGAAGCCACGCACGATGATCGCCGGCTCGATGGTGGCCAGGACGGGCGCCGTGCGGGGCATGAACGTCGGCCGGGGAGTGGCCATGAAGGATGCCGCCAGGGGAAGTGGGGCCGTCATCCGAATCGTCCGGTAATGTAGGCCTCGGTCTGCGGATCGGCGGGATTGGTGAAGATCTGCCGCGTCGTGCCGCTCTCGACCAGGGTGCCCATGTAGAAGAAGCTCGTCGTGTCCGAGATGCGGGCGGCCTGCTGCATGTTGTGGGTCACGATGATGATCGTGTAGTCCCGCTTGAGCTGGTACGCCAGTTCCTCGATGCGCTGCGTGGCGATCGGGTCGAGCGCCGACGTAGGCTCGTCGAGCAGCACCACATCCGGCGCGGGCGCCAGGGCACGCGCGATGCAGAGCCGCTGCTGCTGCCCGCCGGACAGCGCCGTGGCGCTCTTGTGCAGGCGGTCCTTCACCTCGTCCCACAGCGCCGCCTGGCGGAGCGCCTGCTCCACCCGCTCCTCCAGCGTGCCATGGTGAGTGCGTCGGTCCACCTTGAGGCCGGCGGCCACGTTGCCGAAGATCGACATGGTGGGAAACACCGTGGCGCGCTGGAACACCATGCCCACGCGGCGCCGCAGCGCCATCGCGCTCACGCGCGGCCCGTAGATCTCCTCGCCGTCGAGCAGCACGCGCCCGGTGACCCAGCCGCCCTCGGTGATCTCGTGCATGCGGTTGAGCGTGCGCAGGAAGGTGCTCTTGCCGCAGCCCGATGGCCCGATGAGCGCGTGCACCTGGTTGGGTGCGAAGGCGAGCGTGACGCCCTTCACCGCGGTGTACTTGCCGTACATCGCCGAGAGCTTGTCGGTCGCCATGCGCGGCGGCAGGCCCGATGCAGCGCTGCCGGGCAGGCGCAGTCCGATCACGTCGCGCACCGCCTCAGCCATGGCCCACGCTCGCGCGCGTGGTCACCATGCGGGCGACGATGTTGAGCACGAACACGAGCAGGATGAGCACCAGCGCCGCGGCCCACGCATACCGGTGCCACTCCTCGAAGGGGCCGGTGGCGTAGTTGAACACGGTCAGCGGCAGCGCCGACATCGGCTCTCGCAGGCGAGTGACGAGATACTGGCTGCCCAGCGCCGTGAAGAGCAGCGGCGCCGTCTCGCCGGCCACGCGCGCCACTGCGAGCAGGGTGCCGGTCACGATGCCCGGCAGGCCGGTCATCAGCACCACCTGCAGCGTCGTGCGCCAGCGCGAGTAGCCCAGCGCCAGCGCGGCCTCGCGGAGCGAGTGCGGCACCAGCTTGATCATCTCCTCCGTGGTGCGCATCACCATCGGCACCATGAGGATGGCGAGCGCCGCCGCACCCGCGAACCCCGAGAAGTGCTTCTGGCTCGCCACGATCCACGTCCATGCGAACACGCCGATCACGATCGAGGGAGTGCCGTTGAGCACGTCCGCCACGAAGCGCACCACCCACGTGAGGCGGCTGCCCGGATACTCCGCCGCGTAGATGCCCGAGGCGATGCCCAGCGGCACGCCGATGAGCGAGGCCGTGCCCACCATCAGCAGCGTGCCGACGATCGCGTTGAGCACGCCCCCGCCCGATTCGCCGGCGGGCACGGGCATCTTCGTGAAGAAGTCGAGCGAGAGGCTGCTCGCCCCGCGCATGATGAGCGTGCCGAGGATCAGGATCAGCGGCAGCACGGCGAGCACCACGCACGCCATCACCGCGACCGTCATGACGCGGCTCTTGAAGCGTCGCACCTCGCGACGGTTCACAGCGCCCGGCTCCCGGCGCCCGAGCCGCGCGCCACGCGCCAGATCAGCAGTCGCGCCCCGGCATTCACCAGCACCGTCACCACGAACAGCACGAAGGCCACGTAGGTGAGGGCCGAGAGGTGCAGGTCGCCCGAGGCCTCCGCGAACTCGTTGGCGATGGCCGCCGCCATCGTGTAGCCGGGTGCGAAGAGTGACGCCGCGATCTCGTGCCGGTTGCCGATGAGCATCGTCACCGCCATCGTCTCGCCCAGCGCGCGGCCAAGACCGAGGACGATCGCGCCGAAGATCCCCGAGCGCGCATACGGCAGCACCGCCGTGCGCACGGCCTCCCAGCGGGTCGCCCCCATGGCGAGCGCGGCCTCGCGCTGGCCGCTCGGCACCGCTTCGAGCACCTCGCGCGACACCGACATGACGTAGGGCATCACCATGATCGCCAGGATCACCGATGCCGCGAGCATCGATGGGCCGTAGATCGGGCCCTGGAACAGCGGCAGGAAGCCGAGGGCCGACTTGAGGCCCGGGAAGATCGTGCTGCGGAGGAACGGGATCAGGACGAAGATGCCCCACAGGCCGTACACCACGCTCGGGATGGCCGCGAGCAGGCCGATCATGGTCGCGATGGGCTGCCGCACCACGCGCGGCGCGAACTCCGTCAGGTAGATCGCCACGCCGAGCGAGAGGGGGACGGCGATCACCAGCGCCAGCAACGACGACACGATCGTCCCGAACACGAGCGGCAGCGCCCCGAACTGCTCGGCCACCGGGTCCCAGGCGCTGCTGGTCACGAAGCTCGGCCCGAAGCGCGCTCGCGCGAGGGCCGAGCCGATCCAGAGCTCGTAGACCAAAAAGCCGAGCAGCAAAGGAATCGAGGCGGCCGCCAGCGTGAGCACCGCCCGGAACGCCACGTCACCCCGGCTGCGACGGCCGAGTTCGGTGTCCGCACCCGGCGTCGTGGCGGCGCGAAGGTCGGCGGGGATGGTCGTCATGGCCGGGAACGTAGCGGAGGCCACCCAAGGGAACGTCACTTGATTGTAACGAGGAGGTCACGGCCACCGTGAAGAGGCCGTGACCTTCGGGGCCGCCCGCGTCAGCGTCCCACGCGTTCCTGCAGCAGTTGAATGAGGGAAACCGGAAGCGGCGCGTAGTTCAGGTCCGACGCGATGCGCTGCGCCTCCGGGTCCAGCATCCACTTCAGGAAATCCTTGATCTGCTTCGACTTGGCCTGATCGGCGAGGCCGGGCTTGATGAGCAGCCAGGTGAACGAGGAGATCGGGTACGCCTCGGCGCCCGGCGCGTTCGTGATCGACACGCGGAAGTCGGTGTCCGGGGCGAAGGTGGCGCTCGCGGCGGCGGCCGTCACCGACTTGAGATCGGGCGTCACGAACTGGCCGCCGGCGTTCTTCACCTGAGCGTAGGCCAGCCGGTTCGACAGCGCGTAGATGAGCTCGACATAGCCGATCGAGCCTTCCGTCTGCTTCACCTGCTGCGTCACGCCCTCGTTGCCTTTGCCGCCCAGGCCGATGGGCCAGCTCACCGCCGGCGCCTTCCCCACCTTCTGCGCCCACTCGGGCGACGCCTTGCTCAGGAAGTCGGTGAACACGAACGACGTGCCCGACCCGTCCGACCGGTGCACGACGATGATGTCCGCCGCGGGCAACGCCACGCCGGGGTTGAGCGCCGCGAGCTTCGCGTCGTTCCACTTGGTGATCTTGCCGAGGAAGATCTCGGCGATTGTGGTGCCGTCGAGTTTGAGCGGCGTCGTGCCGAGGGCGGGGAGGTTGTACGTCAGCACCACGGCGCCTATCACGGTGGGCACGTGCAGCACGTCGCCGTTCACGGCGGCCATCTGCTGGTCGCTCATCGGCGCGTCGGTCGCCCCGAAGTCCACGGTGCCTTCGCTGAACTGCCGGATGCCGCCACCCGATCCGATCGACTGATAGTTGATGCGCACGCCGGTGGCCTTGGCGTAGCTGTCGAACCACTTCTGGTAGATCGGATTCGGGAACGTCGCGCCGGCGCCCGTGAGCGCGGCAGATGTGGCGCCGGCCGCGGGCGCGCCCGCGGCAGGGGCGGCTCCCTTGTCGCCGCCGCCGCACGCGGCTGCGAACACCACGAGACCTGTCAGGACTCCGAGCCGGGTCCGGCGCATCGTCACTTCCTCCAGAGAGTGGGGACCAGCAGACCGCGGGAAAACAAAGTCACGGCGTCACCGGCAGGTCGCGGGATTGTCACGTACGCGTAACGCCTGTGACAATACCGTTGACGAACCGCGTTCCAGGGCGATGTTTGCGCCATGCCAATGTCACGAGCCGTCACGATCGCCTGCGCGCGCCTCTGGATTCCCGCATTGCTCGCGTTGCCGGCGTCCGTCGCCGCGCAGCAGCGCGATTCGACGCCTGCGGTGCCTCGCGCGGACTCGCAGCCGGCCCCAAAGCCGAAACCGTGGTACGACCGGTTCACGTTGCGCGGATACACCCAGTTCCGCTACGACGACCTGTTCCTGGACGATCCGGACTACGGTTGCCCCGCGTGCGATCGAGGCATCGGCGGCGTGAAGGACTTCTCCGTGCGCCGGGCGCGACTGGTGTTCAACGCCCTGCCGATGGACCAGATCAACCTCAAGTTCGAGATCGACCTCGTCAACACCGTCGGTACCCAGCAGAACTATCTCCAGATGCGCGAGCTGTACGGCGACATCTTCCTCGACAAGGGCAAGAACGCCTGGGTGCGGGTCGGCCTCGCCAAGGTGCCGTACGGCTACGAGAACCTGCAATCCAGCAGTGTGCGCCTGTCGTTCGATCGTGACGATGCGCTCAACAGCGGCGTACCCGGCGAGCGCGACCTCGGCGTGTTCTTCGTGTGGGGCACCAGCAAGGCGCATCGCGTGCTGCGCCGGATGACCGACAGTTCCTTCAAGGGAGAGGGCGACTATGGCATCCTGAGCGCCGGCATCTACAACGGTCAGGCCGCCAACCGCGCCGAGGCGAACGATAACAAGCACGTTGCCGTGCGTCTGAACTATCCGTTCCTCCTGCCGGCGAACCAGATCCTGTCACTGGGCGTGCAGGGCTACGTCGGCACCTACACGCTTACCTCCGACCTGCGCACACCGGGTGTCGCCGCGCCGGAAGGCTACGACTTCGACGACCGGCGCGTCGCGCTCAGCGCCGTGCTGGTGCCGCGTCCGCTGGGCCTGCAGGCGGAATGGAACTGGGGCGATGGCCCGCGCTACGATCCCGCGCGCAACGCCACCGTGAACGGCACGGTGGACGGCGGCTACGTCCAGGCGACGTACCGCATCGCGCTGCCCGAGGGGCGCATGCTGTTCCCGTACGCGCGCTTCCAGCACTACGAGGGGGGCAAGAAGAACGAGCTCGACGCGCGCTACTACGAAGTCGACGAGGTGGAGGTGGGTGCGGAGTTCCTGGTGATCCGGGCGGTCGAGCTCACGGCCGCCTACGTGCACGGCGATCGCCGCTTCGAAGACGGAGCCGATCCGGACAACTCTCACTCGGCCGATTTCGTCCGGCTGCAGTTGCAGCTGAACTACTGAGGCTCAGCGATCGCTGGCGCCCGCCGGGCCGAACGGGTCCGTGAACACCGCCTCCTCCTCGTTGGGTGCGTCGGGCAGGGGGCGTTTCGCCGGCACGCCGGCGCGCTGGAGGGTGTTCTTCCCCGCGTGGCTTCTCGTGCGCGGCGCGGTCTGCTGTTCGGGTGTGAAGATGATGATCATGCCCTGCAAGCTGGACCGGTCGCGCCACGGCGGGTTGTCGCTGACGTAACGCCTCGGTGACGGATCAGTCGGCGCCGGGGTTGGGAAACCAGCAGGCGATCGTAGTGCCTTGGCCGATGCTGCTTTCCGCCGACACCCGGCCGCCGTGGGCCTCGGTGAGGTGCTTCACGATGGCGAGGCCCAGTCCCGTGCCGCCCTCCTCGCGCGAGCGCGATGGATCGACGCGGTAGAAGCGCTCGAAGATGCGCGGCAGGTGCTCGCTCCCGATACCGGCGCCATCGTCGCTCACGGCCACTTCCACACCCCCGTCCAGCGCGCGCGCACTGCAGGTCACCATGCCCCTCGGCGCGTAGCGGATGGAGTTGTCCACCAGGTTGGTCAGGATCTGGCGCAGCGCGTCCGGGTCCGCGAAGACCACCGGCGTGTCGTCGGGCACCTGCACGTCGAGCGTGACGCCGCGCGCGATGGCGCGATCGGCGAGCGACGAGATCACTTCGCGGGCCGTCGTCGCCACCTCCACCGGCTCCGGCCGCGGCTGCCAGCGTCCCGACTCGATACGCGAGAGGTCCAGCAGGCCGTCCACCAGCCGCTGCATGCGGCGCGCGTTGCTGACGATGATCTGGAGGAACTGCTGCGACGTGGCCGCGTCGGGCGCATCGGCCAGCAGCGTCTCGGCGTAGCCCGAGATCGACGTCAGCGGCGTCTTCAGCTCGTGGGAGACGTTCGCCACGAAGTCGCGCCGCACGTTCTCGAGGCGGCGCAGCTCGGTCAGGTCGTGGAGCACCAGCACGGCGCCATCCTTGCCGAGCGGGCGCGCATTGACCAGCAACGTGCGACCGTCCACCTCGAGCTGGCGGTCCTGCACCGGTCGTCCCTCGCGCACCGCATTCACCACCTCCCGCGCGGCCCTGGCGCGGAAGAGCGTCGGCAGGTCGGGCAATGCGACACCGTCCTCGTAGCCCAGCAGCCGCCGGGCCGCTTCGTTCGCCGTGGTGATGCGCCCGCGCCCGTCGGCCGCGATCACGCCCTCCATCATCGCCTCCACGAGGGCTGCCGAGGCCGCCTGCTCCGCGCGCAGTGCGCCGAAACGCTCGTCCATCTGCCGGTGCATCTGGCGCAGCGCCTGCACGAGGCCGTCGATGTCCGGAACGCCTGAGCGCGGGAATCGGGGCAGCTGGCCCTGCGAGATCGCGCGTGCCGCCGTCGTGATCTGCGTGAGCGGCAGCGCGATCGACCGTCCCGCGATGAGCGCCAGCAGCGAGCCGATCAGCAGCGCGAGCACGGCGGCCCCCAGCATCGCGGTGCGCGCCTCGCGCACCACCGTCTCGAGCGGGTCGGTGGGCGCCGAGACGCGAATGACCCGCATCCCGGCGAGTACCGCGACGTGCATCCGCTCCGGCGCCAGCGGGCTGTCGCGTCGCGTGTCGGTACCCGTGCCGTTCGCGAGCGCCGCCTGCACCTCCGGAAGGTCCCGTTCCACCGCGCCGCGCGCGCTGATCGCGGAATCGAGCGTCACCAGCACCACGCCGTCCCGGTTCAGCAACGTCACGCGGTGGCTGCTGCCCTCCTGGAAGCGGCGCAGTGCCTCGGTGAAGTCGCCATCGGCACCGGCGGCAGCCGTGGCGAGCACGCGCGCCTCGTTCTCGAGCGTGTGCGCGAAGCCGCCCTCGAGGTTGTCTCGCAGCGTGCGCCCGGCGGTCCAGACCAGGATGGTGACGGTGAAGAAGAGGACGGCGACGGTGCCCGCCACGAGGCGGCCGGCAAATTTCACCGGGTCGTGCCCACCTTCTCCGCGCTGCGGAAGCGGTAGCCGAAGCCGCGCACCGTCTCGATCATGCGCCCGCACTCGCCCAGCTTGGTGCGCAGGCGCTGCACGTGCATGTCCACCGTGCGGGTCTGGATGTCGGGCTGCGCCTCCCAGACCGTCTCGAGCAGTTGCGGGCGGGTCTGCACGCGGCCGCGTCGTTCGATGAGGGTCAGCAGCAGCTTGTACTCGGTCGAGGTGAGCTGCAGCTCCACGCTGTCGACGCTTGCGCGGTGCGCCGAGCGGTCGATGCTGATCGGCCCGGCGGTGAGCGTGGAGCCCGCCGAAACGGCCGGTGCGGCCAGGCGCCGGATGAGCGCCGCCACGCGGAGCGCCAGCTCGTGGGGCGAGAACGGCTTGGTGAGATAGTCGTCGGCGCCGAGGGAGAGGCCGCGGATGCGATCGGCTTCCTCGCGGCGCGCGGTGAGCAGGATGACGCCGACGTCCCGCGTCTCGTCCCGTTTGCGCAACTCCTGCAGGACCTCGTAGCCCGACAGGCCGGGCAGCATGAGGTCGAGCACCACCACGTCGGGCCGCTCCTCGCGCGCCGACTTGAGGGCGTCCGTCCCGTTCGCGGCCGTCGAGACCCGGTATCCCGCCTTGGCGAGGTGGTAGGCCACCAGGGCGGTGATGTCGGGTTCGTCGTCGACTACCAGAATCCGATGCGTCATGCCGGCGCTCCTTGGGACTCCAACGGGCCCTGCCCGCTCCGAAGCCCGAAACGAATAAGAATCGAATGTAACGAAGGCAAGCTCGGTTACAGGATCGCTACATGACGTTCGTTTCCGCGACAGCCTACCACCCCGGCCGCCGGGGACGGATATTCCGTCTCATGCAACGAGCCATCTTGTTGGCCTGCCTCGGCTTCGCCGCTCCCGCGGCCGCCCAGGACACGGCACGGGTCGTCATCGTGGCGACCACGGACGTCCACGGCCAGGCCACCGCGTGGGACTATGCCGCCGACCGCGCGTTCCCCGGCGGCCTCACCCGGGCGGCCTCGGTCATCGACTCGCTCCGTCGGCGCTATCCGGAGCAGGTCGTCGTCGCCGACGCGGGCGACCTGCTGCAGGGCAACCCGCTCACGGCCTGGGCTGCGAAGGCGCCACGGGATCCGCACCCGCTCGTCGAGGCGCTGAGCCTCGCCGGCTACGACGTCGCCACCCTCGGCAATCACGACTTCGATTTCGGGGTGCCGTTCCTGCAGCGCGCCCTGCGCGGGGCGCGCCTGCCCTTCGTCAGTGCCAACGTGTCGGCGCTCCCGGCCGACACCCTGCTGCTACCCGCCTCGGTCGTGTTGCGTCGCGGCCGCGTGCGCGTCGCGGTCACCGGCATCACCACGACCGGGGTCATGCGCTGGGACGCCGACCAGCTCGCGAACGCGGTCCGCGTCCGCCCCGCCGTCGCGGCGCTCGCGCCCGTGCTGCGGAGCATGCGCCGCTCGGCCGACGTGGTCGTGGTGCTCTCGCACGCCGGCCTCGCGAGCGCCGAGCAGGACTCGCTGTCGCGCCTCGAGAACGTCGCCGCCGACATCGCCGCACTTCCCGATGCGCCGGATCTCGTCGTGCTCGGTCACACCCACCGTGAACTCGCCGACACCGTCATCGGCCGCACGCACTACACCCAGCCCCGCCCGCAGGCGCAGTCGCTCTCGGTGACGCACGTCACCTGCATCGTCGAGCCGGGCGGACGCTGTCGCGTGGTGCGCGTGGCGTCGGAGCTCGTCTCCCTCGCCACGGTGCCCGAACAGCCGCGGATGACGAGCCGATTCGCGCCCGTCCATGCGGCCGCCATGGAGTGGCTCGCCGAGCCGATCGGGACGGCCACCGCCGCGTTCTCCGGCCGTACCGGTCGCGCCGAGCCGGTGGCGCTGGTGAACCTCATCCACGAAGTCCAGCGCAGCCGCACCGGCGCCGAGCTCTCCGCGGCCTCCGTCTTCCGGCCGGAAGCGGCGCTGCCCACGGGCCCGATCCGTCGCGCGGACGTCGCGGCGATCTACCCGTACGAGAACACGCTCAAGGCGATCCGTGTGAGCGGCGCTCAGCTGCGCGCATATCTCGAGCACAGTGCGCGCTACTACGCGCTCGATTCGGCGGGACAGGTGCGCCCCGTCCGAAGCGTGCCGGGCTACGACTTCGACATGCTCGGTGGCGCCGAGTACGAACTGGACCTCGCACAGCCCGTGGGTCGGCGTGTCCGCACCCTGCGTGTCCGCGGCCGCGAGGTCACCCCCACGGACAGCTTCACC
>JBJMOZ010000348.1:0-10925 GCA_045803465.1 Gemmatimonadales bacterium
TGGCGAAGTCCTGATGGAGGGCGGGGGGCGGAAACTAACCACGGGCCGGTCCGGAATCGAAGCGATACCCAGCCCCGAGTGAGGAGTCCATGAAGGCGCCGAGCCGGGTTTGACAGACCGTCCCGCGGCGTTCATGATGGACGTGACCCCTTATAAAGGAGGTGCAGGCCATGAAACTCTATGGCCCCAACGCAATCCGGAACGTGGCGGTGGTGGGGCACGGCGCCAGCGGCAAGACCTCGCTCGTCGATGCCCTCGCCTACGTTTCCGGATCGAGCCGTCGGCACGGCCGCGTCAAGGAGGGGAACACCCTCACCGATTTCTCCCCCGATGAGATCGAACGCCAGCATTCCATCAGCCTCGGCATCGCGCATGCCGAGTGGCTCGACACCAAGATCAACCTGCTCGACACGCCCGGCTATCTCGAGTATCTCGGCGAGGTGGTGGCGGCCCTGTCCGTTTCCGACGCGGCACTCGTGGTGCTCAGCGCCACCGCCGGCGTCGAGGTGGGCACCGAGAAGGTCTGGGAGCTCTGCGATCACTATCACCTGCCGCGCCTGCTCGTCGTCTCCTCGATGGACAAGGACCATGCCGACTTCGCGCGCGTCTACGAGGACGTGAAGACGCACCTCACCGCGCGCGTCGTGCCGGTCGAGGTGCCCATCGGCGACGGCAAGGGCTTCCACGGCATCGTCAACCTCTTCTCGGGCCACTGCCACGAGTACAAGCCGGGTACGCGCGGCGAGTACGAGGTGGTGCCGGTGCCGGCGGAGCTGGCGCCGCAGGTGAAGGCGTACAGCGACCAGCTGCTCGAGGCCGTCGCCGCCACCGACGATGGGCTCATCGAGCGCTACCTGGGCGGCGAGGAGATCCCGCGGGAGGAGTTCACGGCGGCAATGAAGCGCGCCGTGGTCGCTGGGGCGGTGGTGCCGCTGTTCTGCTGCAGCGCCGAGCTCACCTATGGCACGCGCACGCTGCTGAAGGAGATCGTCGAGCTGCTGCCCTCGGCGTCCGAGGCGCCGCTTCCGGAGGGCGCGGCGGCCGATGCGCCGCTGCTCGCGCGCGTCTTCAAGACGGTCTCCGAGTCGCACGTGGGCGACGTGACCTACTTCCGCCTGTATCGTGGCGGCGTCACGAACGGCGAGGAGGTCTGGAACGCCGAGCACGAGACGTCCGAGAAGCTGGTGCACGTCAGCGTGCCGCAGGGTCACGACCGGCTCGAGGTGGAGAGACTCTCCGCCGGCGACATCGGCTGCGTGGCGAAACTCAAGGATACGCACAGCGGCGACACCTTCTGCCGACGCGACCGTCCCATGCGGCTGCCACCCATCGAGTGGCCCGAGTCGGTGGCCACGGCGGCAGTGGTCGCGAAGCGCGGCGAGGAGGACAAGGTGGCCGCGGCGCTGCACAAGATTCACGAGGAGGACCCGTCGTTCCACTTCGAATACAACTCGGAACTCAGGCAGACGCTCATACATGGCATGGGCGAGCGCCACTTCGAGACCGTCCTCGGCCGCGCGCAGCGACGCTTCGGCGTCTCGGCCACGCTCGAGCGCCCGCACATCGCCTATCGCGAGACGCTGCGCGGGAAGGCGGAAGGCCAGGGCAAGCACAAGAAACAGAGCGGCGGACGCGGCCAGTTCGGCGACTGCTGGGTGCGCATCAAGCCGCTGAAGCGGGGCGAGGGTTATCGCTTCGTCGACTCGATCGTCGGCGGGGTGATCCCGAACAAGTTCATCCCGGCGGTGGACCGGGGCATCCAGGAGTCGGCAGCCCGCGGCATCATCACGGGTCATCCGGTCGTGGACTTCGAGGCCGAGTGCTACTTCGGCAGCTACCACGACGTCGACTCGAACGAGATGTCGTTCAAGATGGCCGGCATCCTGGCCTTCCGGAACGTCGCACCGGAGTGCAAGCCGGTGCTGCTCGAGCCGCTGGTGGACGTGGAGACGGACACGCCCGAAGAATGCCTCGGTGACGTGATGGGCGACTTGAGCTCACGCCGCGGCCAGATCCTCGGCACCGAGCGCAATGGGCGCCTGACGCGCGTGAAGGCGATCGTGCCCGAGGCGGAGTTGTACCGCTACTCCACGGCGCTGCATTCCATCACGCACGGGCGCGGCACGCACCGCGAGAAGCCGTACGGTTATGCGGAGGCGCCACCGGAAGTGACGGCGAAGGTGGCGGCGGAGTGGCGGAAGGAAAAGGAAGAACACGAGAAGGGCTGATCCCGCTCGGAGGCCCTCTCACCAGCTGCGCAAGCTCTCCGGTCCCAGCGCCGCCTCGCACGCGCGCTCGAGCGCACCGATGAAGCCCGTCACGTGATCCGTGGCGGGCTTTCGCTCGGCCAGGAACGGATCCATCACCGTGGCGCGCAGCACGACGAGCCCGCCGGGATCCTGCTGCCACGTCTCGCGCGTCGTCACGCCCAGTTCCTCGAGTACCGGATCGATGGCCCCGTCGTAGTGCGGACTTCTCAATCGCGTGCGGGTGAGGATGTATTCCGGATCCCCGTCCGGCTTGTTGAGCGACAGCTGCCGGTACACCGCTTCGTTGAAGCGGTTGAGCTCGGCCAGCGTGGTGAGCGACGCATGGGTGGCCACGAAGCACACCACGTTGATGTCGGGCACCGGCAGCCGCGCGAGGCGGAACGGCGAGATGTCGCTGCCCAGCGCCGAATGCAGTGCCCGTGCGCCGGCCACCGTGCGCCCGATGAGGAAGCCGTATCCGCGCTCGTCGAGGGGCAGCACCTTGTGGCTCAGCCACACGGCGGCCGCCGCGGCGCCGGGCTTGGAGCCCTCGAAGATGAACCGGCCGATGAAGCGCTCCTCGCCGCCCTTCTCGTTCGACGGCGCGAGATAGGGCGGGTCCACGGCCACGAGCTCGCGCGCGCGGCGATCGCGCAGCAGGATGGCGCCGGCGGGGTAGGGCACGTACCCGAGCTTGTGCGGATCGATCGTCACCGAGTCGGCGCGCTCGAGGGCCGCCATGGCGCGCAGCCAGTCCGCGTCGGGCCAGTCAGTGTCGATGTCGGCACGGATGGCGTCGGCCGTGCGGCGCGTGCCGTCGGCAGCACGCGTGACGGCCGCCGCGTAGCCACCGTAGCAGGCATCCGAATGCACGTGGAAGCTGAACCCCAGCTCGCGCGCGGCGCGCTCGCGCACCTCGAGCACCAGGTCGAGCCGGTCCACGGCGCTTTCCTCGGTGGTGCCGCAGACGCTCACGCACGCGATGACGGGCGTGCGCGTCGCGCCGAGGGCCAAGAGCCGGGCCCAGAGCGCGTCGGGATCCAGGCGGAAATGCCGGTCCACCGGCACGAACACCAGTTGGCGCGATCCGATGCCCAGGGAGCGCACGATCTTCTCCCACGAATAGTGCGCGGTGGCCGCGACGAGCACGACACCGTCGGGCAGCGGATCGCCGAACTGGCGGGCGAGCTCGCGCGTGTATTCCTGGTAGCCGGCCCACGCCAGCGTGTGACGGTCGATGCGTTCGTGCCATTCGGCGCGCGGCACGGCGTCCCGCAGCGCATGCCACGCGTCGAGCGCGTCCTCGTTGCGAAGGCCGAGAAGCTCGTGAAGCCCGAGCTCGCCGATGTCGGCGGTGCGGCCGTCGGGCCGCGTCACCTCGAGCGCGAGGCCCAGCTCGCGGCACGCCATCGCGGCCGCCACCGGGAGGTAGAGGATGTTGCGCGCGATCCAGAGCGCCTCGAAGTTCGCGACCGTCCCTCCCGACGTCAGGTGGCCCCAGGCGCGCGCCGGATCGTAGCCGATCATGCGCGCGAGCTGCGCCGCTACTTCGAGTTCGAGGCGCGTCGTGACCGGCGCCGCCTCGGTGGTGACGTTGTTCGGGTTGTAGAGCATCGCCGCGAAGTAGCCCACCTGCGACGCGATCGTCTGCTGCCACACCATGTGGCCCTTGTAGCGGCCACTGAAGAACGGCACGTCGCGCTTCAGCTCGGCAAGGAGCCCCATGAGCTCCTGCGTCAACGTGGCAACGGCCTCCTCGTAACCGGGACTGCGCTTGTCGGTTTCCCGGATCACGATGCCGTCTTCGGGATGGTAGTTGCGCCGCCAGAACACGTGGTCGCGCACCGCCTCGGTGACGAGGCGCTCGACGAGTTCGGCATTCTCGGCGCGCGGGCCAAGGAACCAGGCGCGCAGGGCGTCGTGGGGCGTGGCGGACATGGCGTGACCGACGGAGAAGGATGCGGAAAGCTAAGCCCGGCGGACGTTCATCGTGTGTTCATCTGCCACCGCTACGTTGCGGCACGGACTGCAACACCACGATACAGGCTGGCATGTGGCGATGCACCCGACCCCTGACGACGGCGCGTCGTGCCCAGCGCCTCCGAGGGGAATCGCACGAGGTCGAGAAGGCGTCGAACTTGCAGCGCTCTGGCGCAGCCGGCGTGCCCTCACCCTTCTGGAATGGATTCGCCATGCTCACCGCACTCGCGCTGCTCGCCGCCCTCGCCGTCGGCGACACCCTGCCGCCGATCGCCATCGACACGGGCAGCACACCGGCCCCGGTCGGGCCGCGGCTCGATGTGCTTTACCACGAGCCGTTCGCGCCCGCGGCCCTGAGATGGGCGCCTGCCTTCGCGCCCGATACCGGACGCCCGAAGGCCATCGAGTACTCCTCCGGCTACGCCACGCGACTCAAGATCCACCAGATCGCGAGCTGGACCATGTTCCCGCTCTTCGTGACGCAGTACTTCGTGGGCCAGGACCTGTATGAGAACGGCAGCCAGGCCTCGAGCTTCTCGAAGAACTCGCACGGCGCGCTCGCGGGGGCCATCGCCGGCGTCTTTGCCGTGCAGGCGGTGACCGGCGTCTGGAACCTGGTGGACAGCTGGAAGGATCCGGCGGGCGGCACGCGCCGCAAGGTCCACTCGATCGCCATGCTGCTGGCGAGCGCGGGTTTCGTGGCGACGGGCATGACGGCCCCGGAGCTCGAGGACAGCGGCGAGTACGAATTCGAGTCCGAGGGCGATGCGTCGCTGCACAAGGGCCTCGCCATCGGCTCGATGGCGCTTGCGACGGCCTCGTGGGCGATGATGCTCATCTGGAAGGATTGATCGGCCATGCTCGCCAAGACGTTGCAGGAATCGATCGATGCATGGGCCGGCTTCTACCAGGATAGCACGCCGACGCAGATCGGCATGCAGTTCCTCCACATCGGCGGACTCCTCGGCGCGGGCGGACTTGCGATCTCGAGCGATCGCGACCTGATCCGGCAGCGCTCGGCCGACCCGGCCCGGCGCGTGACGCACCTCGCACACCAGCGCGGGGTGCACAGCGCCGTTCTCGCGGGGCTCGCCATCGTGACGCTCAGCGGTCTCGGCTTCCTTTTCGCCGACCTCGACACCTACCTCGTCTCGACGCCCTTCTGGATCAAGATGGCCCTCGTGGCCGCGCTGATCGTCAACGGCGTCTGGATGGTGCGGCTCGAGCGGACGCTCGTGGCCGAGCCCACGCGGGACCGCGAGTGGGCGCGCATGCGCCTCGCCGCCATCCTGAGCGTCGTCCTCTGGTTCGCCACCACGCTGCTCGGCGCGGTGCTCACCAACGCTGCCTGATGGAGGCGTCGTACCATGCACGATGAGAGCCGGACGGCAGGCGAAGCCTGCCAGCATTCCTGTGTCCTGTCGCGCCGCGCTGCACTGCACGCGGCGGCGCACGCCGTGCTGGGGGCGCTGCTGGCCAGCGGCCTCGCGCCCGCGGTGGCGCAGGCGCTGGTGGCCACGCCGCGGTTCGTGCGCGGGCAGGGCCTCGCGCGCGGCAACGTGAAGCGCTACCCCATCCCCGCCGCCGACGGCGTGCAGTTCGACAAGGAGGCGGAGGTCATCCTGGTCCGCCACGCGGGACACATGTACGCCTTCAACCTTTCCTGCCCGCACCAGAACACGGCACTCAAGTGGGACGACGCGAACGGCCGGTTCCAGTGCCCGAAGCACAAGTCGAAGTACCAGGTCGACGGCACCTTCATCTCGGGGCGGGCCACGCGCAACATGGACCGACTCGCGATCACGAAGGCCGGCGGCGACGTGGACGTGGATCTCGACGTGATGTTCAAGCAGGACAAGCAGCCGGCCGAGTGGGCCGCGGCCGAGGTGACCGTCTAAGCCAAAGCGTACATCCGTCCAGGCGTCTTCACGCTTCCTTCACGCACCCGGCCGCAGCTTGTGTCGATCCTGACCGAGACACTCCCATGTGTGCTGATCCGATCGCGCGTCGCGACTTCCTGCGCCGCAGCGCCGTGCTCACGACCGCCGCTGCACTTGGCACGTCCGGGCTCGTGGCGCAGCACGAGATGCCCACGAGCACGCACGAGCCGCGACCTTCGCCGGTCACGGCTCGTGCGGCGCTCGAGCGGCTGCTCGCGGGCAACCTCCGCTTCGCGGCTGGCACCTCCCGGCATCTCCACACCGGTCGCAAGTGGCGTCAGGAGATCGCGGCGGCGCAGCATCCCTTCGCGACCATCATCGGCTGCGCCGACTCGCGCGTCCCGCCCGAGCTGCTGTTCGACCAGGGACTCGGCGACCTCTTCGTCGTGCGCATCGCCGGCCAGGCGGTGGGCGACGGGCTGCTGGGCTCGTTCCAGTACGCGGGCCTGCATCTTCACACGCCGATCTGCATGGTGCTCGGCCACGAGGGCTGCGGCGCGGTGAAGGCCGCGCTCGCCGCCCGCGCCGGCCTGATCGACGAGCCGCCGCAGCTCACGGCGCTCGTCAAGGACATCGGGCCGGCGCTCGAGGGTCTCCCGACGGACGTGCCCGTCGACGACCTCATGCACGAGGCGGTCGAACGCAACGTACGCCACGCCGTCTCCCGCGTCATGCGGGCGAGCGGCAGTGGCGTACTCGGTCGCATGAGCGAAGCGATCGTGGGTGCCGTGTACGACCTGCAGTCCGGCAGGGTGCGCCTGCTGGCGTAGGCCGACTACTTCGCGACCGAGAATTCCTTCTCCCCGAGCGCCTTTCCGCCCGTCGTGGCCAGCGACACCTTGTACTTCCCGGTCGGCCACGGCGTCTTCTTCGTGATGTGAAATTCCGTCTGGCCGGCTGCGGCGGCCGTGTCCACCTTCACCATCTGTCCCGATTCGTGCGTCCACGACGCCACGAGCTGCTGGCCGGCGGGCACGCTGCTGCTGGTCACCGAGGCGTAGATGGTGTCCCGCACCTTGAAGGTCGCGAGCGGCGCAAGCACGCGCTTGTCGCTGCCGATCGCGCGGCCAAGCTCGAGCGTGGCGGTCGGCTCGGGTGCCGGCGCCTCGGCGGTGGGCGCGGGAGTGACCGGAACCTCGGTCTTTGGCGCTTCCGGCTTCTTGCCGCACGCCGCCAGGAGCACGAGCGCGGCGAGCAGATGGGTCTTGCGAGTCATGCGGTCCTCTTTCGATGAAGTCAGAGCGCGGGAATGACCAGCACCTGGCCCGGCTTGATCTTGTCCGGGTCGGGAATCAGCTCGGCGTTCGCCTCGGCGATCGCCTTCCACTTGTTGCCATCGCCATAGACGTGCTTGGCGATCTTCCACAGGCTGTCGCCCTTCTGCACCTCGTAGGTGCGCGCGGCCGTGGGATCCACCGGCGCCGAGTCCGCAGAGGAGCTGCCGCCCTCGACGTCGGAGAAGTCGGGCATGTTCTTCTCGTCGGGTGCCATCATCGTTCACCTCGGTGTGGGGAACCGCTGGAGGAACGCGCATGGAAAAGGGAGGTGACTCGACCCGAGCCACCTCCCCATCGGTACCGTCTGCTTCGGCGGTGGTTCCCGCCGACCGATTCTAGAACTTGATGACGGCGCCCAACGACGCGGTGCCCTGGGCAATCGTCGCCGAGCCTTCGTACGCGGAGCAACCGTACCAGTAGTCGCACCACACGTAGACCTCGCCGTTCGGGATCCAGAACCAGGTCCCGCGCATGTCGGCCTGCAGGCCGAAGCGCTTCTCCTCGCCGAACATGTAGCGCAGGCCGCCATTCAGGGACAGCAGGAAGCGCGTCTGGGACTCGGCGCTCGCGCCGCTGTTGGTCTCGAAGCTCGGATCGATGACGACGAAGCCGAGGCCGCCGCCGATGTACGGGCGCACCTTCTGCTCGCTGCTCTTGGCGAACTCCTGGCGTCCACCGAAGATGACCTGGTGGAAGTTGATGTCGCCCTTGGCATTGGGATCCCTGCCGCCGATGTCGGGCGGCGTCGTGTTCCACTCGACACCGATCTTCGTCGGCTGGTAGACGTAGCTCAGCGTGAAGAACGAGCCCCGCCGGCCCTCGAAGCCGATCGATACGCCGTACGACGGCGTGTCGTCGAGCTTGATCTTTCCACCCGGGAAGAGCTCGCCATTGAAGGTGCCACCATCGAAGTCGTAGCCACCACCGAACGTGTAGCCGGCCTGCGGGACGATCTCGAACTTGCCCTGCTGGGCGGCGGCGGGCGCGGTCACGAGTGCGAGGAGCGCGAGCCCCGCAACGAACGAGCGACGTTGCAACATGATGCACCTGATGGTGGAAGGAGTCGTGCCCGAGCCGCATGGCTCCGGCAGGGGACGAATTATGATCGGGTTGAACCCTACGCGCCAATTGGCCTTATGACCACCCGGAAAAGTGACAGGTAACGATAGCCGATGCAAGCTGTCGTATTTGACGTTCGGTGCACGGGTGGCGTTCATTAGGAGTTCGTCCGCGTTCCCCCTTTAGACGTCGGGATTTCATGGCCGAGGCACCACAGGCGCTCGCTGAAGCGCTGGCCGACCGGTACCGCCTCGAGCGCGAGGTCGGCGCCGGCGGCATGGCGACCGTGTACCTGGCCGAGGACCTGAAACACCGGCGGCGGGTGGCGGTGAAGGTGCTGCGGCCCGAGCTGGCCGCCTCGCTCGGGCCGCAGCGCTTCCTGCGCGAGATCGAGATCGCGGCCCAGCTGAGCCATCCGCATGTGCTGCCGCTGCTCGACTCGGGCCAGGTGCCGGAGCCCCACGGCGGTCCCGGCTTCCTCTACTATGTCATGCCGTTCGTGGACGGCGAATCGCTGCGGCAGCGGCTGGCGCGCGATGGTGCACTGCCCATCGGCGAGGCCGTGCGGCTGATCGTCGAGGTCACCGATGCGCTGGCCCACGCGCACCGACGGGGCGTGGTGCATCGAGACATCAAGCCCGACAACGTGATGCTGGCCGAACGGCACGCGCTCGTCACCGACTTCGGCGTGGCCAAGGCGGTGAGCGAGGCGACGGGCAAGCACGAGGCGACGAGCGTCGGCATGGCGCTCGGCACGCCGACCTACATGGCGCCCGAGCAGGCCAGCGCCGATCCTTCGCTCGACCATCGCGCCGACCTCTACGCCATCGGAGCGATGGCGTACGAGATGCTCACCGGCCGACCGCCGTTCGTCGGCGAGTCGGCGCAGCAGGTGCTCGTCGCCCACCTCACCAAGGCGCCCGAACCCCTCTCGGCGCGTCGCGCCGGCATGCCGCCCGCACTCGAGCAGGCCGTCATGCGCTGCCTCGAGAAGCGTCCCGCCGACCGGTTCCAGACGGCGGACGAACTTCTGGCGGCACTCGAGCCTATCCGCCTGTCCGGCGACGCCTTCACGCCCACCAGCACGCAACCGGTCCGCGCCTTGATGCCGACGCGCTGGTACGGCCATCCGGTGGCCGTCGCCGTGGCGTACGCGGCAGGGGCGATCGTGGTGCTCGGCGTGCTGTGGCTCGTGGGGCGCGCCATCGGCATGCCGGCGTGGGTCACGCCGGCCGCTGCCGTGCTGCTGGCCATCGGCCTGCCGATCATGCTGGTGACGGGACGCGTCGAGCGGAAGCGCGCGGTGGCGCACGCCACCGGCATGTATCGCGTCAGCGGCGAAGCGCCGGTCGCGGGACTGTTCACGTGGCGAAAGGCGCTCCTCGGCGGCGCGCTCGCCTTCAGCGCACTGGCACTCGGGGCCGGCACGTGGGCCACGATGCGGAATCTCGGCATCGGTCCCGCGGGCACGCTCGTCGGCTCGGGCAAGCTCGAGGCGAAGGCTGGCGTGGTGGTGGCCGAGTTCGACAACCGCACCTCGGACTCCACGCTCGGCGCCTCGGTCAGCGAGGCGCTGCGCATCGACCTGTCGCAGTCACCCGTGATCACCGTGCTCGGCGCGCAGGAGATGGCGCAGACGCTCGGCCGCATGGGCAGGGCCGGCGCGCGCGTCACGGGCGAGCTCGCGAAGGAAGTGGCCACGCGCGCGAACGCGAAGGCCGTCGTCACGGGCGAGATCAACGCGGTGGGCGGCGGCATGGTGCTGCTGGCGCGCCTGGTGTCGGTGGCGGACGGCGCGGAGCTCGTGGCCATCCGCGAGACCGCAAACACGCCCGCCGACGTGCTTCCGGCGCTCGACCGGCTGTCGAAGGGCCTGCGCGAGCGCATCGGGGAATCGCTCAAGGGGCTTGGCAACACCGAGAAGCTCGAAGAGGTCAGCACCGGCTCGCTCGAAGCGCTGCGGCATTACACCGAGGGCATTCGGCTGGCGGACGTCGGCCGCTACGACGACGCCGTGGCCCCGCTCCGTCGCGCCGTGGCCGTCGACAGCACCTTCGCGATGGCGTGGCGGAAGCTCGCCGTGGTGCTTGGCAACGCGCAGCTCCCCGAATCGGAGCGCATCGCGGCCGCGAGAAAGGCGTACGAGAACCGCGAGCGCCTGCCCGAGGTCGAGCGCCACCTCACGGTCGCGTTCTATCACTATACCGTCGACTACGATGCCGAGCGGATAATTTCGGCGTACCGGGCAGTGCTCCAGCTCGACCCCAACAACGATGCGGCGCTCAACAATCTCGCCATCCAGCTCGAGCGGGCGGGGAAGTTCGACGAGGCCGCCGAGCTCGTCGAGCGGGCGCTCGCGCAAGGCAAGGCGGCCTCGTTCTACACGGTACTGGCCAATATCAGACTCGAGCAGGACCGGC
>JBJMOZ010000367.1:0-10328 GCA_045803465.1 Gemmatimonadales bacterium
GCGGTGAGATCGATGCTCGGTGTCGCGTGCCATTCGGCGAGCCCGTACAGGCCGAGGTTGATGCCGGAGAGGTAGCCGTCGTCGAGCAGCGAGTCCGGCCGCACGTCCGGCTGATTCACCCAGCGTCGCTCGATGCCGAAGACGTGGTCGTAGTCCGCACCTGCCACCAGGTCGATCGGCATGCGCGCCAGACGCTTCGCGCGCGCCCGTCCGCCAGTCTGGACGCGGTGCAGGTTGAGATCCACCCGCTGGCCCACGATCGGGAAGCGAAGGGTTCGGCCGCCGTAGAAGAAGTATCCCGTCGCCGAGGAGGTGGCGTCCGCTCCCCAGGCGTGTTCGACTCGCGTTCCTGCACGATAACGGACGTCGCCCCGGCCGAAGCCATATGCGACGGCGGGCGGCGCCGCCATGTCGGGCGATGCATCGGCTTCCGCCTGCGTGAGTGGTCCGGGCAGCCGCGTATCGAGATCCGAGCCGTTGGCCTCGAGCGTGACGCGAGTTCGCTCGGCGACCCAATGATCCGCGTTCAACCCGGTCCGGATCACGCGCCCGTCGCTGTGTGCGCGATAGCCATCGGACGTCGTGTACGAGCCGTTCAGGAAGAGGCTTCCCCGGCCGCCGTCGAACGTGTCACCCAGGTAGCCGTCGAACTTCTGCGAGTCGAACGATCCGTACTGCGAGCGCAGTGTCAGGCCGCGGCTGTCGCGACCGGTGCGCGACACGAGGTTCACCACTCCACCGGACGAGGCGGCATAGAGCGCCGAGCCCGGGCCGCGCACCACCTCCACCTGCCGCATGGCGGACAGTTCGATCAGGTCGAGCCGCGCGACGCCATCCGATTCGTTGAGCAGCACGCCATCGAGCAGTACACCCGTGCCGCGGACCGCCTGACGGCTTCGGGCGGCCGAGCCGCGGATGCCGATCGCCACTTCCTCGGTGCCGTACCGCGCGGGAGCCTGGACGCCCGGCAGCATGCGCAGTGCTTCGTTGAGACCCACCGTCCGGCCTTGCCGGAGGCTCACCGTGTCCGCCACCGAGACGGCCGCCGGAAGCTCGGTCAGGCTCCGTGCGTCGCGCGTGGCCGTCGTCACCAGCGGGTCGAGCATCGTCGGCGTGAGCGAGTCCAGCCTTCCCGGCGCCTGCGCCGCCGCAGGCGCGGCGACGGCGAGCATCACGATGACCAATCGCCGCAGGCGTTGCCATGTCATGCCGGGGCGTCGAGCAGGTTCATCCGCCGCAGCAGGTCGGTGAAGCGAGGGTCGTCGCGCAACCCGGCGAAGCACGGTGCCACCTTCACGCAGTTCATGCTGCCGGCCCGCTCGCCGAAGCCGCGCTCCAGCCACTGGATTGCCGCGTCGCTCTCGCCCAGTCCGGCGTAGGCCTGGGCGATGCCGAAGGGAGGCAGGTAGCCGTGTGCCTCGCGCGCGAGCAGCCCCTGCAGCAGCGACCTCGCCTCCGCCTGCGCTCCCGTGCGCGCGAGCGCGTAGGCAAGGTGCGTCACGTCTTGCGGCGCGTCGTTCATGGCGGCGCGCCGGAATGCGTCGAGCGCTTCCGCGTGACGGCCCACGAGCAGCAGCGCATCGCCCAGCTGCCGTTGCGCGAAGGCGAATCCCGGCGCGATCTCCACGGCCGTCTGCAGCGGGCGCAGCGCTTCCTGCGCCCGTCCGGCGTGCAGATGCGCGCGGCCGAGCGTCATGTTCAGCGGTGGCGAGAGCGGGTCGCTGGCGAGTGCGGCGGTGCAGACCGCGACCGCCTCGTCGCACCGGCCGAGGTGCTGCAGCACGATCGCGAGGTAGAGGCGCGCACGGACATGACCCGGCTCGGTGTCGAGCGCGCGGCGGAGCGCGGCCTCGGCCCCGGCCCAGTCCCACTCCGCCGCCGACAGCACGTTGCCATGCGTCGCGTGCACGTCGGCGAGGTCACTGCCCAGGCGGAGCGCCTCGGCCATCGCCCAGCGCAGGCGGGGAAGATGCGTATGCGGCGGCTGGCTCCCGAATGCCACCAGCAGCAGGTGCGCGTCCGCGAGCCCTGCGTAGGCCTCTGCGTAGCTGGGGTCGATGGCAACCGCCTGTTCGAAGTATTCCGTCGCGCGGAACAGATCAGGCGGCGTGCGGCCCTCCCAGAAGTAGCGTCCCTTGAGGAATGCCTCGTACGCGGCCAGGTCGCGCGGCCGCGCCGCGAGCGCCGGGCCGTCCGACACCGCGAACGCCGGGGCGAGTGCCGTCACGATGGCGCGTGCCACCTCCTCCTGCACGCTGAACACGTCCTCCAGCTTGCGGTCGTAGGCTTCCGACCATGCCACCGACGCATCCTCGGCGCGCACCAGCTGCGCCGAGACCTTGAGCCGGTCGCCGGCCCGGCGCACGCTGCCCTCCAGCAGGTGCGATACGCCGAGCATGTGGGCGACGGTGCGAGCGTCGAGTTGCCTGCCCCTCAGGGCGAACACGGTGGTGCGTGCGGTCACGCGGATGCCACGCACCTTGCCGAGCGCACCGATGAGCTCATCGGTGAGGCCATCACAGAGCGGTGCGTCGTCCGGATTCCCGCCGGTGTTGGCGAGCGGGAGCACCGCGATCGACGCGGGGCGGGATTGCAGCGAGGGTGTCGACGCGGACGGCGTGTAGGGAGTCGATGGCACGTACCTCGCCGCCGGGTTCCCGGCGATGGCCTGGAGGACGCGCCCCACTTCGTCCGCCGTCTGCGGCCGCGCATCGGGCTCCTTCTGCAGCAGGTGGCGCATGAGCGCCTCGAGCGCCGGCGGGACATCGTCGGCCGGCCGGCGAAGCGGCCCGGGCTCGACCGAGAGCACCGCGTGCAGCACCGCTGCATAGGTCGGCCCATCGAAGGGCCGACGCCCACTCAGCATCTGGTAGAGGACGACGCCCAACGCCCAGAGGTCGACGCGATGGTCGACGCCCAGGCCGCGCAACTGTTCCGGCGCGAGGTACGCCGGCGTGCCCAGCAGTGCGCCCGACAGGGTGGTTTCCTGGTCGAGCAGCTTGGCAATGCCGAAGTCGGTGAGCTGCGCGCCACCCGCAGCATCGAACAGCACATTCGCGGGCTTCACGTCGCGGTGCACGATGCCCAGGCCGTGTGCCGCGCCCAGCGCGGCGGCGAGCTGACCCGCCACCCGTACCGCTTCCGGCACGCCGAGCGGTCCCTGGGCGAGGCGCTGCGCAAGCGATCCGCCGGCACAGTGCAGCATGGCGAAGAACGGCGCGCCGTCCGCCGTGATGCCGGTCTCGAGCAGGCGGGCCACATGCGGGTGCTCGAGCTGGGAGACGATGCGGCGCTCGGCGAGGAACCGCCGCAGCGCGCTGCCCCCGACGTCGGACCCGTCCCGCAACACCTTGAGCGCCACCGGCGGCTCGTCGGGTGCACCGTCGCGCTGGGCGAGATAGACGAGACCCATCCCGCCATGCCCGAGCGCACGGATGATCCGGAACGGCCCGATGCGCTCGGGCAATGCGGACACCGGCAGCGCGTGCGTCGGCCCGTCCTCCGGCGCGAGCAGCGGCCTGGCCACGTCGATCGCGTGGCCGGCGAGCAGGCCGTCCTCCCTCGCGTGTGCCCGCAGCAGCCGCTGCATCAGCGTGCGCAGGGCGGCATTGCCGCGGCAAGCGCGCTCGACGAATGCGGCCTGCTCCTGCGGCGCGAGGTCGAGGGCCGCGTCGAGGATCGCGTCGGCCTGACGGAAGAGCCCGGCGGAGTCCGGCACGCGGCTCGTGCTCAATCCTGCAAGTCGGGATACAGGTCCGCGTAGAGCCAGCTGCGTGCCTTGGCCCAGTCGCGCTTGACGGTGCGTGCGCTCACATGCAGGGCTTCGGCCGTCTCGTCCTCCGTGAGCCCACCGAAGAAACGGCACTCCACCACCTGCGCCTGACGCGCGTCCATGTCGTGCAGGCGTACGAGGGCGGCGTCGAGCGCCACCAGCAGGTCGGCGCGCTGCTCGGGGGCGAGCAGGTCCACCGACTCGAGCGCGATGCGCCGGGCGCCCGCGCCGCGCTTGAGGGCGCCGTGCCGGCGCGCGTGATCGACCAGGATGCGCCGCATCGCCGTGGCGGCGATGGCGAAGAAGTGGGCCCGGTCGCGGAAGCGGGACTCGCGCTGGTCGACGAGCCGCAGATAGGCCTCGTGCACCAGCGCGGTGGTGGCGAGGGTGTGCCCCTCGTTCTCGCGCCGGAGCTGATGATGGGCCAGGGCCCGCAACTGCTCGTAGACGGCGGGGAAGATGGCGTCGCAGGCCACGGCATCCCCATCGCTCACGCGTCGCAACAGCTCCGTCAGATCCTGGGAAGCGTCCATGCGGCGGTGGCCCGATTCAGGGTCGGATGTCGCGTTTAGGAGGAAGACCCTTCTGAACTTCCGTTCGAACTTCGCCCCCGGGACGCGTGATCGCAATTCGATCACTTCCGCTATCGGATCCTCGAGTGGACGTATCCGGCAAACTTCCATGCACGCAAAGGCGGTCCGTAATGCGTAACACGCAGCGCAGTATGTGGTTGGGTACACTGGGTGTGCTGGTCCTGATGGGCTGCACCGAGGACCCGGCCACCTCGTCGGCGGGCTCCGCTGCGGAGTCGTTCACCGCAGAGACCAGCCCGCTGGCCTGGGCGGCACCCGGCAAGCGGGCCGACCTGCTCGGCGCGGTGACCACCTGGAACGATCACATCGCGGAATTCGGCCAGCGCGCGCTCGTCCCACCGCCGGTCGAGGCGCGCATGGCCGCCATGGCCAACACGACGGTGCATGACGTGCTGAACGCGGTGAAGCGGCGCTACGCTGGCTACGCGTACGCCGGGTCGGTGTCGGAGCCCCTGCTGGTCGAGGCGGCGATCGCCACTGGTGCGCACGACGTGCTCGCCTCCGTCGGCGGGCTCGATCCCTCCAGCTCGGCACCCGAGTTCATCGACGATGCGTACGCCACCTACATGGCCGCGCTGCCCAATGGCGTCGAGAAGTCGCGCGGTGTCGCCCTCGGGCGGGCGGCGGCGGCAGCGATGCTCGCGAAGCGCGCCAACGACGGCTCGAACGCCCCCTTGGCGGGGCCCTACGTATCGACGGGCGAACCCGGCAAGTTCCGGCCGCTCATCCCGCCCACCAACACCGGCCTGGCGGGGATTACGCCGCTTCAGTTCTGGGGCAACGTGCAGCCGTTCGTGCTGACGTCCTCTTCGCAGTTCCGCGCCCCGCCTCCCTACGGCGCGCCGACGGTGCAGGCCGCCGTGCAGACCCCGCAGTACCTCGCCGATTACGCCGAGGTGAAGGCCGTGGGCGGCGCGGTATCGTCGGTGCGCACGGCCGACCAGTCGGACATCGCCTTCTTCTGGGTGGGGAGCTCGATCTACGGCTGGAACGAGGCGGCGCGCGTCATCGGCCTGCAGCGGCAACTGGGTGCGTGGAAGCTGGCGCGCCTGCTGGCCCAGGTGCACCTCGCGCAGGCCGATTCGTACATCGCGACATTCGACAACAAGTACCACGACCATTTCTGGCGGCCGGTCACCGCGATCCGGCTCGGCAACCTGGACCCGGCTACGCCCGGAGATCCCACCTGGAACGTGACGTCGTCGGCGGTGGCGGCGATCGGCGGCACGCCACCGGTGCCGGAATACAGCTCGGCGCACGCCGGCGCGGGTGGTGCTTCCGGCGCGGTGATCATGGGGAACGTGCCCGGCAAGATCGCGTTCAGCATGACGAGCCCGACGTCGCAGACGGGTAAGCCGCGGTCCTGGCGCTCCGTCGACGAAGCGATCCGCGAGAACTCGGATTCCCGCGTCTACGTGGGCTTCCACTTCCGTCACGCCACGGAAATCGGCGAAGCGCAGGGGCGAGCCGTCGGGGCCTACGTGCTCGCGAACTCGCTGGCGAAGCTGGACGACGAGGACTGAGCAATTCGTCAGCGTTCGGCGGCGACCGGCGCGGCGTCTGGCTCGTCGGCGGCGAGGCAGCGTCCGCGCCCCGCGCGCTTGGCGGCGAGCAACCGCGCATCGGCGCAGTCGAGCAGCGCCTCGGGGGTCGTGACCGCGTCATCCGGCAGGCCGGCGATGCCGGCACTGAAGTCGATGACGAGCCGGTGGCCACTCTCGAGCGCGAGCGGGGCGGCGGCGATGTCGCGCCGCAGGGACTCGACGCGGAAGAGTGCCGCGTCGGGGGGCGTGCCCGCGAGGAGAATGACGAACTCCTCGCCGCCATAGCGGGCCACGAGGTCGGTGCGCCGCATGCTGCGCGAGAGGCGATCGGCCACCTCGCGCAGCGCACGGTCGCCGACGGCGTGGCCGTGCACATCGTTGATGCGCTTGAAGTGGTCGACGTCGAGGATGGCGAGTGACAGGGGCTGGCCGTCGCGACCGACCCGCTCGAGCGCCGCGCGCAGGGCGCGATCGAAGTGTCCCCGGTTGAAGAGACCGGTGAGGCGATCGCGCGCCGCGAGATACAGGAGCCGCTGCGCCCGGCGCACGATGGTGACGGCGAGGACGACGGCCACGCCGAGCAGGATGAGGCGCGTGAACAGGTCGATGGCGGCGTAGGGGCCCGCTTGGGCCACCCAGACCGGATCGTGCAGGTCGTAGCGCGCCGCGGCAAATCCCCAGAGACTCGCATACTGGCTCATCGCCAGCAGGCCCACGGCGATGCAGATGCGCGCGTCGTAGCGCAGGCTCGTGGCGACGATGGCCAGGAAGTACATCTCGAAGGTCACCTTCGAGTTGAGGGCCAGCAGCGGCGAGCCCACCACGAGGAAGCTCACGAGCGCCGTGCTGACCATCGAGACGTCGAACGTGCTCGAGGCGAAGCCGACCCACGGGCGCCAGCCGCCACGGCGGAGCAGTTCGAAGATGAGGCATGCCACGAGCGCCGCCGCCACCGTGACCGCGAACCCGGTGCGATGGATGGGCTCGTCCGGCGCGTGCAGGATGTTCCAGGTCGGCGCGATCAGCAGCAGCGCCATCGCGAACATCCGCACCCGCGCCACGACGTACTCGCCCTCCAGACCGGCCGCGGCGAGCGCCGGGTCGGGCGGTGCCCAGAGCGGCGGCGGGGCGGCGCCGTCGGTGTAGGATTGGTCGGGAGCGAGGCTGGCCATGCGTGGAAGATAGGCACACCTTTCCGTGATCCCGACAGAGGATGTCCCGTGACCCGACTCGCCGCCGGCCTGGTGGCCAACGATGACGGCAAGGTGCGCTGCGCGTGGTGCCAGGCCGACGACGCGTACCGCGCCTATCACGATACCGAATGGGGTTACCCGGTCACCGACGACCGCCGGCTGTTCGAGAAGTTCTGCCTCGAGGGGTTCCAGGCGGGACTCAGCTGGCTGACGATCCTGCGGCGGCGCGAGGGGTTCCGGAAGGCCTTCGCGAACTTCGACCACGAGGCGGTGGCGCGGTTCAATGAAAAGTCGGTGCAGCGCCTGTTGCAGGACCCGGGCATCATCCGGCACCGCGGCAAGATCGAGGCGACGATCAACAACGCGCGCCGCGCCGCGGAGATGGTGGAGGAGTTCGGATCCATCGCCGCGTACCTGTGGCGGTTCGAGCCCGCCCCGTCGACGCGGCCGAAGAAGCTCAGCTACGAGCTGGCGCGCACCTTCATCACCTCGCCGGAGTCGGTCGCGCTCGCGAAGGACATGAAGCAGCGCGGCTGGAAGTTCCTCGGCCCCACGACCCTCTACGCGCACATGCAGGCGATGGGCATGGTCAACGACCATCTGCACGGTTGCCACGTGCAGCCGCTGGCCGCCGCGGCGCGCGCGGCCATGCGGCGCTGAGCCGCGGGTCAGTCGATGCGGAGCAGCACCACCGTGAGCGCCACGCCAAGGAAGATCACCAGCGCGGAGGTCAGCAGGATCGGCAGGAGGTGGATGACGCCGGGATGCGTGCGCTTGAGGTCCGCGGCGCGCTGCAGGTGGCGCCAACTGGCGAGAACGAGCGTGACGGTGCCGACGCTTGCCAGGGCGATCGCCGACACCCGTGCTCCCTCGATCCAGAGCGTGCCGTCGAGCAGCTGCGCCCGGTAGAGCGCGGCCAGGCCACGATCGAGGCCGAAGCCCGCACCGATGAGGGTGACGCAGGTGCGCACCCAGGAGAGCTGGGTGCGCTCGAGCGAATCGGCGGTGCGCTGGACGGACTGCGCCGTCCGCTCGCGCTCCTGGTCGAGCGCGTCCTCCCCGGGTTCGGTCATGGAGCGTGATACCCGCCGAATCTCGCGATAAGTTGCATGGTCTAGTACGAACCCGCACCAGGAGCCGACCTTCATGGGCATGATGCAGGAGTTCAAGGAATTCGCCCTCAAGGGCAACGTGATGGACCTCGCCGTGGGCGTGATCATCGGCGGTGCGTTCGGCAAGATCGTGGACTCGGTGGTGAACGACCTGATCATGCCCGTGGTCAGCCTCTTCACGGGTGGGCTCGATTTCTCGAGCATGTTCATCGCGCTCAAGCCCATGCCCGAGGGTGTGCCGCACACGCTCGCCGCGGCGAAGGCGGCCGGCGTGCCCGTGCTGGCGTACGGCAACTTCATCAGCATCGTCATCAACTTCATCCTCCTGGCATTCATCATCTTCCAGCTGGTGAAGGCCATGAACCGCCTGCGGCAGGCCACGCCCCCGGCACCAGCCGCGCCGCCCGAAGAGGTGGTGCTGCTCAAGGAGATCCGCGACGCGCTCCGCGCGCGCTGAGCCCGGCGGGCTCCTGCTGGTGCTCGCGCTCCTGGCGTGGGCGCCCCGCACGGCGCGCGCGCAGCAGCAAGCGCCGGCGCCGCGCGCCGCGGCTGCCGCCGAGCGGGGCCGCATCTCATGGTACGGAAAGCAGTTCGAGGGGAGGCGCACGGCCAGTGGCGAGGCGTTCGATCCTGGGGCCATGACCATGGCGCATCCCACGCTCCCCTTCGACACGCGCGTACGGGTGACGAACCTCCACAACAGGCGGTCGGTGGTGCTGCGGGTGAACGACCGGGGTCCGTTTCACGCCAACCGCATCGGCGACGTGACCGAGGCGGCCGCCCGGGAACTGGGGATCTGGCGACGGGGCACCGGGCGGGCGTCGCTGGAGGTGGTGGAGTAGGGCATTCCTATGGACAAATTCACGACTCGAGTGCATATGATGGGCTCCCGTTCGACCCCGTAGCGTCGGGTCGTCGTCCAGGCCCGGGGCCGGGGACATCGCCTCCAGGGGGTGCACACATGTCCGCACTGGTCGCTCTCGCAGTCAGCATTGGTCTGCTAGGTGCCGTCGCCACATTCCTGTACATGACCCTCGGGCTCGCCATCTGGGCCGGCTTCATCGCCTGGGCCTGCTTCTTCCACTCGGGCGGCGACGAGACGGCGCTCAAGCGCACCATCGCCGGCAACATCTTCGGCGCCGTCTGCGCCTGGGTGGCCGCCATGCTCATCCTGAACGTGCCGCTCGGCGACTCGCTCGGGTTGCCGCTGTGGGCGAGCATCGTGGTGGGTCTCACGGTGTGCGTCATGGTGATGGCATCGCAGGTGGGAGCGCTCTCGGTGATTCCCGCGAGCGTCTACGGCTACGCCGCACTCTTCGCGTACCTGTTGCAGACGGCCAACGCGATGGTGATCGGCCGCCTGATGGGCCTGGACGTGCGGGCCAATCCGCTGCTCGTGGTCGTCCTCTCGATGGTCGGGGGTGCACTCTTCGGATGGGCCTCGGCGAAGCTCGCCGCGACGCTCTCGGCGAAGAAGGCGGCCACGGCCGCCGCGTAAGTCGCTGCGGGTACGGCAGGACGAACGGCCCGCGGATATCCGCGGGCCGTTCGTCGTCCTGAAGGACGGGGTAGAGGATCGCCGACCCGCGCCGATAAATTCGGGGTCACCCATGACGTCCCCCGCCGCAGTGCTCGAACGCCGCCGTGCCGGCCGCTGGCTCGCCGCCTGGGCGGCCATGGTCTTCCTCATCTTCCCGATCGGCGCGGCCACCCGGCTCACGGAATCCGGGCTCTCGATCACAGAGTGGAAGCCGGTGAGCGGCGTCGTGCCCCCGCTCACCGACGACGAATGGCAGGCCGAGTTCGCGAAGTACCAGCGGATCCCGGAGTACGAGCAGCTCAACCGGGGCATGACCCTTGGCGAGTTCAAGCGGATCTTCCTGTGGGAGTTCGTGCACCGCGTCTGGGCGAGACTCGTCGGCCTGGCGCTGCTCGCGGGGCTGGTGGTCTTCCTGGCGCGACGACAGCTCGAGCCGCACATCCGTCGCCGGCTGGGAGGGCTCGTGTTGCTCACCGGCCTGCAGGGTGCGCTGGGCTGGTACATGGTGAAGAGCGGGCTCTCGGTGCGCACCGACGTGAGCCAGTATAGACTCGCCGCGCATCTCTCGCTGGCG
>JBJMOZ010000063.1:0-3559 GCA_045803465.1 Gemmatimonadales bacterium
CACCACCATGCCGAAATCCAGCAGCACCAGGCGCCCCGCTGGATCGATGAGCAGGTTGCCCGGGTGGGGATCGGCGTGCAGGAACCCATCCTCGAGCATCATCTTGAGGTAGACCTCGGCGAGCAGCCGCATCAGCTCGTCGAGTCGCAGGTCGCCCGAGGCGATGCGATCCTGCAGCCGGTCGATGCGCGTCCCCTCGACGAACTCGAGTACCAGCACGCGACGCCGGGTCAGCGGGGCCACCACCTCGGGCACGACCACACGCCGCTCCCGCTCGAACGAACGCCACATCGATTCGGCGTGCTGCGCCTCCTCGCGATAGTCCATCTCGTCGCCGATGCGCTTGGCGAACTCGCTGACGATGGCGGACATGGCCCGCATGCCGTGGTACGGAAACAGCACGTTCAGCACGTTGAGGATGCGGAACGCGACATCCAGGTCCTCGCGCACCGACTCCTCGACGCCTGGCCGCAGCACCTTCACCACCACTTCCCGGCCGCGATAGCTGGCGCGATGCACCTGTCCCAGCGACGCCGCGGCGAGCGGGACGGCGTCGAATCTGGCGAACACATCGGTGAGCGGCTCGCCGAGCTCGGATTCGATCACCTGCTGCGCGACGCCGGCTGCGAGCGCCGGCACCTGATCGGTGAGCCGGGCCATGGCGGTGAGGTACGGTCCGGGCAGCAGGTCTGCCCGCGAGGCGAACACCTGCCCCAGCTTGATGAAGGTGGGACCGAGACCCGCGAGCGTCGCGACCAGCCGGTCGGCGCGGCGCTGGTGCTCGTCGAGCGTTCGGCGCGCCGGGGCGCCAATGACGATCCAGCGGCGGCGATCCCGGAGGAATGCCACGATGAACGGCAGCAGCCGTGCGATCACCACGAATGCGCGCATGGAGTCCTAGAGGAGGATCGCGCTGGCGAGCCCCAGCAGGAGCGAGAAGCCGCAGATGTCGGTGAAGGCGGTGACGAAGATCGAGGAGGCGATGGCCGGGTCCACCTTGAAACGCTCCAGCAGCACGGGGATGAATGCCCCGGCGAATCCGGCGACGAGCAGGTTGCCCGACATCGCGAAGAAAACGACCAGGCCGAGTTTGGCCCCGTGTCCCAGCAGCAGGGCGGTGGTGCCGGTGATGACGCCCACCACGAGACCATTCACGAGCCCCGCGAGCATCTCCTTGGTGATGACGCGCGTCGCCTCGGCCGAAGGAATGAGGCCGAGGGCGAGGCCGCGGACCGTCACGGCGAGCGCCTGCGTGCCCGCGTTGCCGCCCATGCCCGCGATGATCGGCATGTAGGCGGTCAGCAGCACGACACGGCTCAGCACGTCCTGCCGTGCGAGCACGACGGCGCCCGCGACGAAGGCCGTCACGAGGTTGACGACGAGCCACGGCAGCCGGCTCCGCACCGCCATGTCCCAGGTGCCACGCAGCTCCTCGTTGGAGGAGACGCCGCCGAACCTGAGGATGTCGTCCGTGTTCTCCGCCTCGACGACGTCGCTGACGTCGTCGAAGGTGACGCAGCCGAGCAAGCGGTCGTCGAGATCGACGACGGGGACACTGGGCAGGTTGTAACGCGCCATGAGCCGCGCGACTTCCTCCTGGTCCTCCTCGGGGCCCACGCGGGCCACCGGCTCCTGCATGATCTCGCGCACCGGGCGGGTGGGTGCGTTGACCGCCAGCGCGCGGAACGGCAGCACGCCGACGAGCCGGCGGCGGTGGTCGGTGACGAAGACCTCGTAGAACTCCTCGACCTCCTCGGACTGGCGTCGGACCTCGTCGAGCGCGACGGCCACCGTGGCGGTGTCGAGCACCGCCACGACGTGCGAGGTCATCAGACCGCCCGCCGTCTCCTCGTGGTAGATGAGCAGCTTCTCGACATCGGCGCGGTCGGAGTCCTCGACGGCGGCGAGGATCCGCTCCTGGTCGGCGGGCGCGAGCTCGCCGAGGATGTCGGCGGCGTCATCGTCGGCCAGCTCCTCGACGATGTCGGCAGCCTGCGCGGCATCGAGTGATGCGAGCGTGTCCTCGGGATGCTCGGTCTCGGGCATCTCGATGAGGGCCTGCCCCGACACCTCGGCTGGGAGCACCTGGACCGCGGCGACGCGCTCGTCGTCGTCGAGCGCCGCGAGCACGTCGGCGAGGTCGGCGGGCTCGAGCTCGCTCGCGAGCCGGGAAAACTCGGCCAGCGAGCCCTTGCGCACGAGGGCCGCCAGCTCGTCGACGAGCCGCTCGGTGACGTCGCTCATCCGTGACTCCCCTGCAGTCGCTGGGCGGGCGGCGGAACGGGCCGCACGAGCAATCGTTCGATGCGGGTCGGAGAGGCGTGCAGCACGTCGAGCTCGAGGTCGCCGACGAGGAAGCGCTCGCCGGGGCTGGGAATGCGGCCGGCCAGCTCCGCGACGAGCCCGCCGATCGTGGCGGAGCGCGAGGGGGGCAGCGTCACCTCGAAGTGCTCCTCGATGGCCTCGCGGGACGTGCTGCCGTCGGCCTCGAGCAGCGACGCGGTGGCCGAGGGCGCCACGGCCTCCTCTCCCTCGTCGGTGATCTCGCCGACGATCGTCTCGAGCAGGTCGTCGAGGGTGACGACGCCCGCCGTGCCACCGTATTCGTCCAGCACCACCGCCATGAGGCGGCGCTCGCGCTGCATCTCCACCAGCAGCTGGCCGCAGGCCCGGCTCGCCGGCGCGATCGCCACCGGACGCACCGGCAGGGGCGCCCCTGGGTCGAGCTTGAAGAGGTCGAAAGCCAGCAGCATGCCGACGATCTCGTCGAGCGATCCGCGGTAGACGGGAATCCGGCTGTAACCGCTCTGGGCGAACACCTGCACGATCTCGGTGCGCGCCATGTTCTCCTCGATCGCGACCACGTCGGTGCGTGGCGTCATCACCTCGCGCACCGGCCGCTCGGCGAAGCTCAGCACGCCGCCCACGAGCGAAAGCTCGTCACTGGCCCCGGGATCGATCGCGGCGCCCTCCCGCGCGATGGCCCGGAATCGCTGCTCGCTCCAGACCATCCGATCGGGCAGCAGCAACCGCAGTGCCGTACCCCACGGTCGCAGCACGGGCAGCAGCACCTCGGCGACGCTGTCGGCGTGCCGTGCGGTGACCCAGCGCGGCAGGAGATAGGCACCCATGATCGCGGCGGGTACGCCCACGAGCAGCAGAACCGCGACCGCGACGAGCCGCCCGCCACCCGCGATGCCCGCGATCAGGGCCGCCCCCAGCAACAGAACGCCAAGCGACGTGGTGGTGGAGGCGGCCATGAGCAACTCCTCCACTTCGTCGAGCGGGCCGTGCTGCACCGGCTCGCCACGCAGTTGCGCCGCGGCGATGCGTGCCAGCGCCGAGCGGCTCGTGGCGAGCAGCGCGCTTCCAGCAGTGGAGCCGAAGGCCGCCAGCAGCAGCCCGAGGACGAAGATGCCCCAGATCATGCGCCGTTCCCCCCGGGTGACTGCGCCGGCTCGAGCCGACGCACCGTCACGCGGCGAACGCGGCGGCGGGCCACCTGGTCGACGGTGAACTCGAAGTCGTCGAGTCGCAGGCGCTCCCCTGCCCGAGGCAC
>JBJMOZ010000154.1:0-3550 GCA_045803465.1 Gemmatimonadales bacterium
ATCCTTCGCACGAAAGATCTCGATGACGAAGCGCTCCGCACCCGCGAACATCAGGTAGAGCGGAAACATGGTGCCGAGTCCCCAGTCCGTCCGCTTCCGTCGCGGCCACATCCACGCGAACACCGCAAGCATGATCACCACTTCGTACAGCTGCGTCGGGTGCACGGCGAGCACCGTGGCCGGATGCGTGCCCTCCGGGATGCTCACGCGGAAGCCCTGCAGGTTTTCCGCCGTCGAGGGCGGCATGCCCTGCGGGAAGCGCACGGCCCACGGCACATCCGTCGGACGACCGTAGTCGTCTCCCACCAGAAAGCAGCCGACGCGGCCCACCGCATAGCCCGCCGCGAGCACCGGGCCGACGATGTGCATCGTCCAGCGCAACGGCACTCGCTTCGCCATGCCGACCAAGGCCACACCGACGACGCCGCCCAGGAACCCGCCGTACCAGACGAAGCCACCCGTGCTGAACGGGCTCGAGCCCGTGAGCGCCACGTACCAGAGCTTCGCGCCTACGATGCCGCCGATGACGGCGCCCATGAGGCAGTCGCTCGCGTAGGCCTCATTGAGCCCGCGGCGCTTGAGTTCCAGTCCCGCGAGCCAGCCCGTCACGAGGAACGCGAGCATCATCATGAGCCCGAAGCCCGTCACGTGCAGCGGCCCCAGGCGGAACTCGAGCGGGTAGACGTTCATGCGCGTGCCTCCACGGGCGTCCGCACGGTGAGTCCGGGAAGGGGAAGGGCATCCTTCGGCTCGAGGTCCCAGGCGCTCCGCTCGCCCTGGGCGAGACGCCAGGCACCCGCGGCCGCGATCATCGCTGCGTTGTCGGTGTTGAGCCGCGGGCTGGCCACGCTCACGCGGGCGCGTCCGGCCAATCGAAGCCGCAGCCGCTCGGCGAGCGTGCGATTGCAGGCCACGCCGCCGCCGAGCACGACCGTGCCTCGCTCATGCGCGATGGCCGCGTGCGCCGTCTTCTCCACCAGGACCTCGATCGCGGCGTCCTGGAAGCCGCGGGCGAGGTCGTTCCGGTCACGCTCGAGGTCGTCACTCTGCTGCACGGCGCGCAGCACGGCGGTCTTGAGCCCGCTGAACGAGAAGGCGTACTGCGTGGGTCCCTCTCGGGCGAGCTCGCGCAGCATCGGCCGTGGGAAGGTGAAGCGCTCCGGTCGACCCTCGCTCGCCAGGCGCTCGATATGGGGGCCGCCCGGATACCCGAGGTGCAGCAGCTTGGCCACCTTGTCGAATGCCTCGCCCGCCGCGTCGTCGATGGTCTGGCCGAGCAACCGGTAGTCGCCCCAGGCGGGCACGTCGAGGAGCATGGTGTGGCCGCCGCTCACGAGCAGCGCAGTGAATGGCGGCGCGAGTGTGGGGTCCTCGAGCGTGGGCGCGAAGATGTGCCCCTCGAGATGATGCACGCCGATGAACGGACGACCGAGACTCCACGCCAGCGTCTTGCCGTACATGAGGCCCACGAGCAGCGCCCCCACGAGGCCCGGGCCCATCGTGGCCGCCACGCCGTCGAGCTCGTCGATGCGAATGCCGGCCTCCTCGAGCGCACGATCCACGACGGGCGCGATGGTCTGCACGTGGGCCCGGCTCGCCAGTTCCGGCACCACGCCGCCGAACACCGCGTGCACGTCCTGCGAGAGGATGACGAGGCTTCGAAGCAGGACGCCGCCGGGCCCGGTCTCGAGCACGGCGGCGGAAGTCTCGTCACACGACGTTTCGATGCCGAGGATCCGTGGCACCGGCCGTCAGTTCGTCGTCGAGAGCGCCTTGCCCCCGCCGAGGGTGCGCTCGATGAGCTTCTTGTTGGCCGGCGACGACCAGTCGTGCGCGCCGATGACTCGCTTGACGATCACGCCGTCCCGGTCGAGCAGGAAGCTCTCGGGCACGCCGGTGGTCTGGTAGAGCTGCTGGATGCGGCCGCTCTTGTCGTGCAGGATGTCGAACGTGATGCCGAGCTCGGTGGTGAAGTCCAGCACGTCCTTCGCGTCGGCCTCGTCGATCGAGATGGCGAGGATCTGGAATCCCTGGTCCTTGAGCTCGGCGTAGGTGCGCTGCATGGCCGGCATCTCTTCCTTGCACGGCCCGCACCACGTTGCCCAGATGTTCACGATGGAGACCTTGCCCCGCGCCCGCTCGCGGATCGATACCGAATCGCCGCTCTGCAGGTCCACGAGGCGGTAGTCGGGAGCCCGCTCGCCGATGGCCACGCCCGACTTCTCCGGGCTCAGCTTCACCAGGACGAACGCGCCCGCCACCAGCAACCCGATGATGCCACCCACCAGTGCCCACTGCTTGTTCATCTCTTCCCCGTCGTTACACGCGTACGGCGCAGCGTGACCGCAGCGCCCGGACGGCTGCGGCCGGATCGGCGGTTCCGAACACCGCCGTACCCGCCACAAATGTATCAGCCCCGGCCGCCCACGCGGCGCCGATCGTCTCGGTCGTGATGCCGCCGTCCACTTCGAGCAGCGCACCGGAGCGGCGCTCGTCGAGCAGGTGCCGGATGCGCTGGATCTTGGTGGTGGCCTGCGGAATGAACGACTGCCCGCCGAACCCTGGGTTCACGCTCATGACGAGCACCAGATCGACGTCGTCCACCACCTCCTCGAGGTAGCCAAGCGGCGTGCCCGGATTGAGCGACAGCCCGGCCATCATGCCGCGCTCGCGGATCGCGGCCAACTGCCGCTGCACGTGACGAGTGGCCTCGGGATGGAAGGTGAACACCTGCACGCCCAGGTCCGCGTACTCGGCGATGTACTTCTCGGGCTGCTCGACCATGAGGTGCACGTCGAGCGGCCGCTGCGAGAGCTTGCGGAGCGCCTTGATGAGCGGCGTGCCGAACGTGAGGTTCGGGACGAAGTGCCCGTCCATCACGTCCACGTGCAGCCACTCGGCGCCGCCTGCTTCGGCCTGCGCCACCTGCTCGGCGAGCCGGCCGAGGTCGCAGCTGAGCACGCTCGGGGCGATGCGGATCGTCATGGAGCCCTTTCCACTGTGAGGGGCGACGTGCTCACCACCAGTACCACGCCACTGCCGAGGGGACGGGCCGCGCCCGGTGCCGGGCGCGTCTCGATCACCGTCCCGCGCGGTGCCCGGTTCGGCACCGAATCCACGCGTTCGATGCGAAGACCCGCCGCCTCCACCACGCTGCGCGCGAGCCGGGCGGGGAAGTGCAGCACGTCCGGCACCGGATACAGCGCGAGGCCGTCGCTCACCGTCAGCGTCACCGTCGTGCCCGCCGTGAGCACGGTGCCCGCGGGCGGGTCCTGCCAGATCACGGTGCCGTCCGCGAGCAGGGGGTGCAGCCGCCCGTCGCCACGTCGCGGCCGGAAGCCCGCCGCCGACAGCTCACGCTCGGCGGAATCCACCGACAACTCGAGCACGCGCGGCACCGTGTGCGACGACGCGATCACCGGTCCCGGCGTGAGCACCACGTAGGCAAGCCCGAACGCGATGGTGAACAATCCCGCCAGGATCATCACGCCATACAGCAGGTCCCGACCGCGTGCGGGCGCCGCTTCGGCCGACGGGGTCGAGTCCACCG
>JBJMOZ010000159.1:0-14265 GCA_045803465.1 Gemmatimonadales bacterium
CGATGCTCGCGGTGCTCTCCATAATGGTGATCCTGCTGGCGGTGCTGGCGCTCATCGTCGTGAAGTCGCTGGCCGAGAGCCCGTGGGGTGTGTTCACCATCCTCTGCACGATCCCGATCGGGATCCTGATGGGGTTCTGGATGGAGCGCTGGCGCCCGGGCCGCACGCTCGAAGCGTCGGTGCTGGGTGTCATCCTGCTCCTCGCGGCGCTCGTGGCGGGCCGCTACGTGGCGCAGTCGCCGACCTTGGCGCCGCTCTTCACCCGGACGGGAGAAGAGCTGGCCTGGGGGCTCGCGGCGTACGGCTTCATCGCCTCGGTGCTCCCGGTGTGGATGCTGCTCTGCCCGCGCGACTACCTCTCGACGTTCATGAAGATCGGCACGGTGACGCTGCTCGCCTTGGGCCTGCTGATCGTGCGGCCGACGTTGCACCTGCCCGCAGTCACGCAGTTCGTCGACGGCTCAGGCCCGGTGTTCGCGGGCGCGCTGTTTCCGTTCTGCTTCATCACCATCGCGTGTGGCGCCATCAGCGGCTTCCACGCACTGGTGGCGTCGGGCACGACCCCGAAGATGGTGCGCCGGGAAACCGACGCGCGCCTCATCGGGTACGGCGGCATGCTGATGGAGTCCTTCGTCGCGGTGATGGCGATGGCGGCGGCGGCCTCGCTCGAGCCCGGCACCTACTTCGCCATGAACGCGCCGCTGTCCACCCTCGGTGGTTCCGCCGAGTCGGCGGCCACGGTGATTCGCGGCTGGGGCTTCGCGTTCCAGCCCGAGCAGTTCGAGGCGCTCACGCGGAGCGTGGGCGAGCACACGCTGCTGAGCCGCACCGGCGGCGCCGCGACGCTGGCCGTCGGCATGGCGCAGATCTTCAGCCGTGCCTTCGGCGGCGGGCTCGTCGGGCTCTGGTACCACTTCGCCATAATGTTCGAGGCGCTGTTCATTCTCACCACGCTCGACGCCGGCACGCGCGTCGGTCGCTTCATGCTGCAGGAAACGCTCGGCCTCGCGTGGAAGCCGCTCGGTCGCACGTCGTGGTACCCGAGCAGCATCTTCGCCTCGCTACTCGTCGTGGCGGCGTGGAGCTGGTTCCTGGTGCAGGGCGTGCGCGATCCCAACGGCGGCATCAACTCGCTCTGGCCGCTGTTCGGCATCAGCAACCAGCTGCTCGCCACGGTGGCGCTCTGCGTGGCGACGACGGTGCTGGTGAAGGGAGGCCGCGCACGCCTGTCGTGGCTCACGCTCGCGCCACTCGTCTGGCTGCTCGTGATCACCAACACGGCCGGCTGGCAGAAGATCTTCTCGCCCGACCCGCGGCTCGGATTCCTGTCCCTCGCTCGCGCCACCGAGACCAAGCTCGCCGCCGGCGAGATGACTGCGACGCTGGCACGGCAGGTCATCTTCAATGCCCGGCTGGACGCGGCGCTCGCCGGCATCTTCCTCGTCGTCACGGCCCTCGTGGTACTCGCCTCGGCGCGCGAGTGGTGGCGCGTGCTCGTCGGCCGTACGCCGGCGGTGGTCACCGAGACGCCGTTCGTGGAGTCCGCCTATGCGAGTTGACGAGCGACTCGCCGCGCTCGCCCGGTTGCTGCGCCGGCTCGCCGGCATGCCCGACTACTCGACATACCTCGAGCACGCGCGGCGCTGTCACCCCGACGCCCCCATCCTCTCCGAGCGCGACTTCTTCCGGGACTACCTGCGTGCCCGCTATGCCGACGGACCCTCGCGCTGCTGCTGAGCCGCGCCCGCTGTCGCGGGTGCTGGCGCGCTCGTTCCTGAACGGCCTGCTGCTCCTGGGGCCGCTGGCGCTCACGATCTACATCTGCGTGATGGCGTTTCGCTGGGTGGATGGGTGGCTGCACCTGCCCATCCCCGGGGCGGGCTTCGTCGCGACCGTGGCATTGGTGACGCTGCTGGGTTGGGTGGCGTCGGGCGTGCTGGCGCGCGGGGCCTTCGAGTACATCGACGGCTGGCTGACCCGGCTGCCGGCGGTGCGGTTGCTCTACGGCGCGTTGCGCGACGTCTTCGGCGCCTTCGCAGGGGAGCACAAGCGCTTCACCGAGCCGGTACTGGTGGAGATCGCCGAGGGCAGTGGCATCCGCGTGATGGGCTTCCTCACCCAGCCGTCGCTCACCGCCTTCCAGCTGCTCGATGACGTCGCCGTCTACCTCCCGCAATCGTACAACTTCGCGGGCCAGACCATCGTGGTGCCGCGCGCCCGCGTGACCCGGGTGAGCGCGAGACCCACGGACGTACTGGCATTCATCGTCTCCGGCGGCATCTCGCTGCCGGACACCGACGCGGCACCGCTGCGGGACGCGAAGTAAGGCGCCCCCGCCGCACGGCCTAGCGTGTCGCCGGCAACTCCGCGATCCACTCGTCGAGCCACTTGCCGGTGCGCGAGATGACGAGCGAGCTGTCGTTCGCGAGGAAGTCGTAGC
This sequence comes from Gemmatimonadales bacterium, assembly GCA_045803465.1. Classification (GTDB taxonomy): domain Bacteria; phylum Gemmatimonadota; class Gemmatimonadetes; order Gemmatimonadales; family GWC2-71-9; genus JAGGAG01. The sequence continues at coordinate 2,441 of JBJMOZ010000159.1, forward strand.
CCCCGCGTGACAGCGCGGGATCGTCGTACACGCCACGCGCCCGCGCGGTCGTGCGCGCCTGCTTGAGCGCCGCCAGACTCTCGCGTGTCCCGATCCAGAGCAGCCCATCGGATGCGCGCGTGGCGTAGCGCAGCGGCACGTCGAAACTGTCGGGGGCCGCATAGATGCGCGACAGCAGCGGGATGCCCGCCGGATCGCTCGAGAAGCTGAGCAGCGTGAGCCAGCGCACCCGGTCGGGCTCGCCCTTCGCGGCGAGGAAGCGCTTGCCGAGCGCCTCGGCCGTGCAGGGCCCGAGCCGGCCGAGCTCCCACGCATCGGCCAAGCCATACGCCCCGCCGTCCACCGTGACGAGCAGCGACCTCCGCATCGCATCGTCGCCAACCCTGGAGCGCTCGCGCTCGAGCGTCACGGCGCGGAGCGGCTCCACCAGATCGGCGGCGTCCCGACCCGGCGGCGCCGTCACCTTGCCCTGCGCGATGCGTGCCGAAAGCCGCTTCGCGCTGTCGGCGTACGCGGCACTCCGGAGCTCGGCGAGGCGCGTGATGGCCATGAACGCGTCCGGCCAGGGCGCCCGGTCCTGCAGCGCGAGGCGCAGGCGCTGCCACAGTACGGCGGGCTTCGTCTCTCCCGCGATGCGCTGCACGCTGTCGGCCGCTGGCGTGCCCGCGCGCAATCCCTCGTGCAGCTCGGAATAGGTGGCGCGCGCTGGATCTCCGATGCGCAACTGCACCTGGGCCGCCGCGAGCGCCGGAAGCGCCAGCAGCATCGCGCCTGTCGTCATGAGGCTACGCCGCACGTCCATTCTCCTTGTCGTTCGCAGGCAGTGCCACCAGCCACCACGCCACAGAGGCCAGCGTGAGGACGAGCGACGCGAGCAGCGCTCGCTCCCCGCCCGCGCGTTCGTACAGCGCGCCGAACATCAGCGCCGCCGGCAGCGCCGCCAGACCGGTCAGCGCGTGGTACCCGCCGAAGGAACTGCCCATGCGTCGCGGCGAGAGTCGCGACACGAGCGCCCGCTCCGCCGACTCCGTGAGCCCCGCGACGAGCCCCAGCACGAGGAAGATGAGCGATGCCCCCACGACGCCGAGTTGCAGCGCGAGTGTGCCGATCACGAGTGCAAAGACGCCGCCCCCGGCGGCCACGGTGCCGCGCGGCCCGAGGTGATCGGAGATCCATCCGCCGGGATATGACGCCGCCGAGCGCACCACGTGGAGCGCCGCCCACAGCAGCGGGATCTGCACGGGGCTCACGCCAAGGTCCTGCACCCGGAGGATGATCAGCGACTCGGGCAACCGCGCCAGCGCGAGGAGCCCGAGTGCCAGCACCGGCGCCCAATCGATCGGCGCATCGTCGCCCGTCCGCGCAGGCGGCGGCGCGACCGGCTCGGTACGCCGGGGCCGCAGCACGATCACGAGCGTGGCGAAAGCCAGCAGGCCGGGCACGATGCTCCAGCCGATCACCTGGCGTACCGAGTGCCCCTGTCGCAGGAACCACCACGCCGCGAGGGCCCCGAACACTGCCCCGAGATGATCGGCGGCACGATGGAAGCCGAACGCGCGTCCGCGCGACTCGGGTGGCGTGACGTCGGCAATGAGCGCGTCGCGTGGCGCGGTGCGCAGGCCCTTGCCCACCCGGTCGACGACGCGAAACCCGACCGTCTGCCACGCGCCGCTCGCGAGCGAGTTGAGCGGCCGCACGAAGACGGCCGTCAGGTAGCCGCCAAGGATGAGCGGCACCCGCCAGCCCGGGCGATCGGCGAGGCGCCCGCTGACCCACTTCATCACCGATGCGGTCAGCTCCGCCGCGCCGTCGAGGGCGCCGAGCACCGTGGGGCCGCCGCCCAGCGTACGGGTCACGAAGGCGGGCAGCAACGGATACACCATCTCGCTCGCCACGTCGTTCCACAGCGAGACGAGCGAGAGGCCCTTCACCGTGACGGGAACGCGGGATGGCGGCGGCGGCACGGGGGTAATCTATCTCGTGACCGACATGCATCGCCTTCAGGAGCCGGCCGCCTGGTCGGCGCCGATCCGCGGGCTCGGGCTCTCGCTCGAGGATACCGAACTCGCCTCCGTGCTCGCCGAATTCGAGCGTGAACTCGATCGTGTCGGCATCATGCGGCTACGCCCGCGCTATTACCTCTCCACCGAATGGGGGGTGCCGGCTGGGAGCATCGCGATCGCCATTCCTTTCTATCTGGCGCGTCCCGACCTGACGGCCATGCAGCGGGAGCAGAACGGCTACGTCGAAGGTGTCGGGCGGGCCGACATCCTGCGATATCTCCGGCATGAGATGGGCCACGTGATGAACTACGCCTACCGGTTGTACGACGACCCGGAGTGGGTGGAGCGGTTCGGCGCCATCACCCAGCCCTACGAAGAGGAGTACCGTCCGGAGCCGTTCAGCCGCCGCTTCGTCGTGCACCTGCCCGGCTGGTACGCCCAGAAGCACCCGGACGAGGACTGGTCGGAGACGTTCGCCGTTTGGATGACGCCCGGCCGCGACTGGCGCATGGAATACGCCGCCTGGCCCGAGGCGCTCGCGAAGCTCGAGTACTGCGACCGCATCGTCGCGCAGGTGCGCGACCGGCCACCACTCGACACCTCGGCGCATCTCGACGAGGACGTCGCCGACCTGGACGTCTCGGTGCAGGATTGGTTCGCCGAGCATGACGGCATCGCGGAGTCGATGCCGCCGGGGCTCGATGGTGCACTGCGCGCCATCTTCGACGACCTGCACGACCGCGCCGCACCGGGTCCGTTCGCGCCGGCGGAGGAGTTGCTGGGCCGGATGCAGCCGCTGCTGATGGAGAACGTCTATCGCTGGACGGGTCACTTTCCCGAGAGCACGCGAGCGCTGCTGCGCTACCTGCGCCGGCGCGCGGCCGACCTGTGCCTCTGCTACGCGCCGGCGCGCGAGCAGAGTGCAGTCATCGGCGTCACTACCCTCGTCACGGCACTGGCGATGAACCACGTGATGCGTGGTTCGTACCTCCCGTGAGCCGCCGCCGTGGCACCATGCCCTGCCGCTCCTGCGCCAGCGTCACGATCTCCGCGATGAGCGCCTCGAACGGCAACCCGCCCGCCTCCGCCGCCATCGCGAACTCGCTCGAGCGCTCGAGGTAGCAGCTGGCGTTCACCTCGATCACGTAGATGTCGCCCGCCTCCGTCATGCGCAGGTCCACCCGGCCGTAGTCGCGCACGCGGAGCGCACGATAGGCGGCCACCGCCACCTGCTGCAGTTTCGCGCGAAGCTCGTCGGGAATGTCCGCCAGCACCGATTTCGTTCCCTTGAACTCCGCGCTGCGCTCGTCCCACTTGGCCTTGCTGCCGAGCACGCGTGGCTTGTCCTCCGGGTAGCCGGTGAAGTCCACCTCCACCGGCGGGAGCGCCCGCGGCTGCGCGTTGCCGATCACGCCCACGTAGAACTCGCGCCCATCGATGTACTCCTCCGCGAGCGATGCGTCCTTCAGCTCGCTGCGGATCTTCTGCACGCGCTTCAGCAGCGTCATGGCGTCGGTCACGAGCGAATCGGCGCCGATGCCGATCGACGCATCCGAGCGAAGTGGCTTCACGAAGAGCGGCATGCGCAGGTTGCCCCCCGTCTCGAGGCCTTCCTCATCGGAGAAGACGGCAAAGCGGGGATAGAGAAGATTCTCGTAGGCGAGCAGGCGCTTGCCGAGCGCCTTGTCCTGACTGAGGTAGTACTCGCCCGGGCCGCATCCGGTGTAGGGCACGCCGAGCAGCTCGAGCAGGCCCGCCACGTCGATGTCGGCGTGCAAGTCGTCGCCGAACATCTCGAGCAGGTTGAAGACGAGGTCGGGCTTTCGGCGGCGGAGACCGGCGATGAGCCGGTTCACGTCGGCGTGCACGCCAAGGATGGAGACGTCGTGGCCATGCGCCCGGAGCGCTTTCGCCACCTGCGGCACGACCGCGTCGTACTCACGGGACCCCTCCCCCTCCTCGACGTACGTCAGCACCGTGATCCGCATCGGACCTTCCCCGGCCGGGCGCCGCTAGCCGTCGAGGCCCATCCCCCAGCGGACGAGTGACACCGGCAGAGCGCCGTACCCCAGCAATTCGTCGTGGAAACCACTCATCGAGAACGCGGTTCGCTCGCGCTCCATGTACGACTCGCGCAACGCCAGCAGCTCTCGGCGTCCCACCGCATCGCAGAGGCCGTACGTCGGCGACTGGCAGAGCCAGAGCACCTCGGCCTCCGCATGGCGCCGTTCCACGGGCAGCCGCCGCACCAGCTCCTCGACCGCCTCTTCCGCCGTCATACCCCGCGTGTGCAGGCCGATGTCGAGGTCCACGCGCACCGCGAACCAGAGGCGCCGCACCAGGTGGAAGAGCCGCTCCTCGAGTCCTTGCAAGTAGCCGGCGTCCGCCATGACGTCTTCGGCGTAGAGCGCCCAGCCGGCTGCGCTGAGCGGTGTCGCGACGTAGCGGCGCACTTCCGACGATTCTCGCGCGCGCGCCGCCTGCTGGTGTCGCCCGGGGAACGCCTCGTGCGCGACGAGCGATGGAAGCCCGAGTGTGGCGTGGTCCCGCAGCATCCGTTGCCGTGCCAGGTCGCCCAGGCCACGCGCCGGCGGCGTCACCAGGAGTCGCGCCGCATCGCCGGACGCGAAGACCGGCGCAGCGTGATACCCGGCCACCGGAATCACGGCCCGCAGGTACGCGGGCGTGGCCTCGACCTCGAGCGGTGCGGTCGTCGGCGAGACCAGCGCGCCATCGGCGAGGAAGCGCTGCGCCCGCGCCACTTCGGCCGCATAGAGTCCCAGCAGCGCGCCCTCGTCCGGTGCGGTCTCCTCCCGCAGCCGCTCCACGAGATCCCGCCAGTGGCGCGATGGGTCGACGCGCCGCGCCACCTGCTCGAGCTCCGCCTCCACCTCGTCGCGCAGGTGCAGGCCGTAGCGCCACAGCTCGGGCGCGCCCGCGAGCAGCGCATGTTCGTGGTGCAGCCGGCGATTGAACTGCTCCTCGCCCACGGCGAACGCCGTCGGATCGGCGCTCGGCGCGAGCCGGCCCGTGAGCGCGGCGCCGAACACCTTGAGGGCGGCCAGTGCGCCGGCGGCGGCCTCCTCGAGCGCGGAACGGAGCTCGGGCGCCTCGGTGACGTAGCGCTGCACGAGCCCGACCACCAGTTCCCCGCCGCCGCCCAGCATCCCGAGCGCGGCGTCGGAGAGCACGCGCGGCGGCTCGGTCAGCGTGTCGCGCGCGGCGTCCAGGAAGGCGGGCACGTCGCGCAGCCGCGCCACGGCCGCAGCGGAGGTCTCCGCTGTCGCATCGGGGCGCGACGCGAGCGCATCGAGGCCGTCCAGGAGGTGGCGCAGCCAGAAGGCAGGATTGCGACGGTGGGGTTGTTCGTGCTGGAAGCGGAAGATCGATACGCGGAGCTCGTCGAGTAGTGCCGTGCGATCGATCTCCTCATCCTGATCCGCCACGTCGAGCTCTTCGGCGGCCCCCGCGAGGGACCGTAGCGCCGCGGTCAGTTCGCGCACCCCCGCCTCGTCGTAGCGACCGAGGCGGCCGTCGTGCGTCGTCAGCCCGGCGGCGCTCGCCGCGCTCGGGTCGAAGTGCCAGCGGGCATCGAGGTAGGACCGACAGAGCTCGTCAACGGCCGACACGGTCACCTCCGACGGTGGAACTCAGCGACCGGACAGTTCGCTATGGTCACCCAGGCTGGCGCTGCCCTCGAACTGCTCCACGAGGACGCTGTTGCCGAGGAACGCTCCCTCGAGGCGTGCATGGGAGATCTTCGCGTCGCGACCGATCACGCTGTTCGAGATGGTGCTGTCGAGCACCACCGACCCGGTCTCGAGCGAGACGTTCGGGCCGATCACGCTCCGCTCGACGCGTACGCCGTCCTCGATATACACGGGTTCGATCACGTCGACACCCGGAGGCAGCGCGGGCCGCCGTGCCGCGCCCTTCCGGAGCAGGATCTCGTTCGTCTCGAGCAGCGTGTCGAGCTTGCCGCAGTCGTACCAGCCGCCCACTTCAGCCGTGAGGATCTTCCGGCCGTGGTCGATCATGTGCTGGAATGCGTCGGTCAGGAAATACTCGCCCTGGTTCTTCGGCCGCTCGAGCACGGCGTCGATGCCTCGCCACAGCGCCGCCACGTCGCGAATGTAGTAGAGGCCGATGTTGGCGAGTTTCGAGATCGGCTCCTTCGGCTTCTCCACGATCTTCGTCATGAAGCCGTCCTGGTCGGTGACCACCACGCCGAAGCGCTGGTAGTCCTCGACCTCCTTCGCCCAGATGATGCCATCGATGTCGGGACGCCGCACCAGCGTGAGGTCGGCCTCGAAGACCGTATCGACGAAGATGATCAGCACCGGCTCCGTCACGTAGGGCCGGGCGAGGTTCACCGCGCCCGCGGTGCCATCCTGCACCTTCTGCTCGATGAAGCGCGCCGGATACGTGTACCTGGCGCGGGCATACTGCTCCACCTGCTCCTTGAGGTGACCCGTGATGAAGATCAACTCATGCACATCCAGCCCGTCCAGCCGGTCCATGACCCAGTCCATCACCGGCCGGCCCGCGACCTTGAGCATCGGCTTCGGCACGAGGTGGGTGTGCGGACGGAGCCTGGAGCCCTTGCCGGCGAGCGGGATGATCACTTGCATGCAGACCTCTTCACGGAAGATTCTCGAACGGCCGACGCGGGAATATCGGAAGGATAAGGCGACCCTCGCCGGGATGCATCATCCGCTGGCGGGCGTCAACTTGAAGGATGGCGGCGACGTCACGCACGCGCGCAGGCACGAGCCGCATCCGGTGCAGCCTTCCGCCCTGAGCACCGGGTGCCCCCCCTCGTCGATGACCAGGGCGGCCGCGCCCTGCGGGCACGCCTCGGCGCAGGCGTTGCACGTGACGTTCTGGAAGGTGATGCAGCGCTCCGGAATGAACTCGAGCACGCCGATGCGATAGCCTGCCCAGCCGTTGGCCGGCACGGTGAGCGCTTCCGTGGGACAGGCGGCCGCGCACGGCATGTCGGGACACGCGATGCAGCCTTGCATGAGCGGGTCGATGTAGGGCGTCCCGGCCGCCAGCGCCGCCTCGGCGGGGGCCTTCACGATGGCGTCGACGGGGCACGCCTTCACGCAATCGCCGCAGCGCGTGCACGCGGCGAGGAAGGCCATCTCGGGCAGCGCGCCCGGTGGACGCAGGTAGCGCTTCTGCACCACCCGCTCCTCGGTCTGCTGCATCACTTGTTCGGCGAGGCGCTCGAACGCGGAACGCAGCGCGTCGCGACGGCCGAAGTCGATCGGTTTCATGCGGGAACTACCTGCCCTTCAGAACGCAGCCTGCACACTGAACACCCAACGGAAGTCGAACGCCTCGTCACGTGCGAAGTCGTTCCGCGCGAAAGCCGGCTCGCTGAGGTACACGGGGAAATCGAGCCGCGTCTCGAACGGCGTATCGCCGATGCGGTGCGACGCGCGCACGCCCACGCCCGCGTCCGCCAGGAACTTCACCCGTTCCGACGAGGGCCGCTCGCTGTCGGCCCCGAATCCCTGCGCCGCATCCGCGAAGCCGGCGAAGGCGAGCCGGTTGAGCAGCCGTCCGCGCGGCTTGCGGCGCGCCTCGAACTCGAGCTCGCCGTTGAGCGCCGCCAGGCCCGGCGAGGCCAGGCGGAAGTCGGCGCCGCGCACGTTGCCGCCGCCCGGAGCGTGGTACGCCATGTCGTCGCCGACCATGAGCGCGCCGCGCGAGCGCACGAACGGGTTGTTGAGCTGGCCAAACGGGTCGGGGTTGGCCACGAACATCTGCCGCTGCAGCGGCGCCGCCGCATCCCAGCCCGCCACGCCCACGAACGCACGACCGCCCACGAGCCACTTGCCCGTGCCGAGGCGGCGGCGCGCGCTGCCCTCGAGGGTGGCGCGATAGTAGTACTGGTCCCGCTCGCGGCCGAGTGGGGCGAGCGCGTCGCGATCGAAGACGAGCCCGAGACCCAGGCTGCCTGCGGCCGCGAGGCGCCAGCCGTTCGAGCGCGTCGTGACGCCCCGCTCGAGCGCGAGCTCGGCGACGCCTACCGGCTCGTACTGGCCCGGGTCGAGGAAGCGGTCATCATCGATGCCCACCAGGCGCAGCGACAGCGCCGTGGTGTGCGTCGGGCCGAAGTTCTCGTGCGGCTGTCGCTCCCACGCGGCCCGCAGCAATCCCCCCCAGCGGCCCTCAATGCGGAACGCCTCGAACGTGGGAGAGAAGCCCGGCGCACGCATCCAGACGGGGTCCCTGGCACGCAGGAAGAAGTCGAGCCGCCGCACCTGCGCGTCCGGCTCGCCCAGGCTGTAGGAGAGCCAGAACTGGTTCCGCTCGTACCGGCCCAGATAGTCGTCGCGCGAGCGGATGCCAAGGGTGACGCCGCCGACATCGTTGTACCACGCCATCGGCATCCAGCCCTGTGTCACGCGATCGCGGGCAGTCTCCTGCGAGAACCACGTGTCCAGGTAGTAGGTGGCCGGCCGCTGGGGATTGAGGAGCAGGAGCGCCGACGTCAGGTCGCCGCCGAAGCGATGCCGGTTGTTGAGCATGTTCCAGTCGCCCACCTGCACCCGCGGGTCGAGCCACACCTCGCGCGGCTTCGATGCGGTGTGCACCTCGACCCATTCGGACGGCTGCAGCCCCTCGGTGCGCACCACGGCGGTATCGCGCTCGGCGAAGACGAACACTTCCACGGGCACGATGCCCTCGGCGAGTCGCTTCACCTCCACGCGCGTCGTCCAACCGGCCGCACCGTCCTCCTGGCGCTCCACCTTCCCGACGGCGTAGTCCTTGAGCGAGATCGTGTGCAGTTCCTGCGCGAAGAAGATGGTCAGGTCCCTGCCCGACACCTCTTCGGCCACCTCGCGGAACGCCGCCTCGTCGACGTGCTTGAGTTGCCAGCGCCGGTAGTACTCGTGCAGCGTTCGCCGCATGGCCACGTCGCCGATGACATAGCGGAGCCGTGCGAGGAACCCCGCGCCGCGACTGTAGGCGCTGGTGTTGTACGCCCCGAAATCCCGGTAGGCCTGCGATGGCAGGCTCGTCGGATCCGACTTGCCGTCGAGATCCTGGCTCAGCAGGAACCACTCGTACTCCGCATCCGCGCTCGGCTTACCCTCGGATTCTTCGAACAGCCCTTCCTGGAAGTCGCTGAAACCCTCGTCCAGCCAGGCCTCGCGCCACTCGTTGCTCGCGAGGATGCCCATCACGTAGTTGTGACCCAGCTCATGAACGATGAGGCCCTGGCCAGCCGAGCCGTCCATGATCACCATGGGGAACTCGGTGCCGCCGCCATCGAGCCGGTGCAGGTTGGTGATCTGCGGCCAGGCAAACGGCCCGAACAGCTGGTCGAGCCAGGCGAGCGCCTTCGCGGTGCGCTCGACGGCAACCTTGCTCCACGTCTCCTCGTCGCCGGGACGATACAGCACGTGGATCAGCGTGCTGCCCCACTGCCCGCCCTCGTGGCGGTATTCGGGATCCACCGACAGCGCGAAGTTGTGCACGTCGCGCGCGTACCAGAGCACACGCTTGTCGCCCGCGGCGGGGACCGCCGTGCGCGGGAAATCCGTCGGGAAGGCGCAGCCCTCCCCCAGTACGCCGCCGTATACGTCGCGGCCGTACTGCACCGCGCGATCGCCCCGATTGGCGCGCTCCCAGCCCGGGTCGCCGCACACCGGGACGCCGGTGGAACCGATCACCTGATCGTCCGCCACGTCGAGCTGCACGCGCCACGTCGCGAACTCGCCGTAGAACTCGCCCGCCGGCTCGAGCGGCTTCTCCTGCCAGCCGTGCTTGTCGTACACGACCACCTTCGGATACCAGTGCGCGAAGTCGTAGTGCCGACCCTTGCGACCTTGCCGCCGCGGTGTGGTCGAGGGGCGCGCATCCCACTCCATCTCCACCGTCATCGCCGCGCCGGGCGCCAGCGGCCGCGGCAGGTCGAAGCGCACGATGGTGCTGTCGGGAGCGAACGGATACGTCGCGGTCACGGTCTCGCCCATGATGCGCACGTCGCGCACGTGGTTGAACGCGAAGTCGGGCTCCTGCAGGTGACCGAAGCGCTTCCGCTGCTCGCGCGCGTCGGCGGCACTCCAGCGCGAGCCGGGCCGGAACGCATTCAGGTGCAGGTGCAGCGAAAAGGTCGTGAGCGTGTCCGGCGAGCGGTTCACGTATCGGATGCGCTCCGTGCCGGCCAGCGTGGCGCTCGGCTCATCGAGCCGCGCCACGATGTCGTAGGCCACTTCCTGCTGCCAGTAGCCGGCACGCGGCGGACGCGCCGTGTCGGCGAGGACGGTGGAGATGGCAAGCAGGGTCGGAAGCATCACGGAAGGGGCGACGGGTCGAGGTTGGGAGTCGCGAGAGATTGCAGGGTGGAAAGATACCCCGGACAGCGAGGAGCGCCTACCATTGGCGATGCTCTCCAAGCTCGATCGCCGGGCGCTCCTCGCCTACTTCCTGGTCTGTACGGTGTGGGGCTCCACGTACATCGCCATCCGCTGGGGCGTGGAGCACCTGCCGCCTCTGCTCTTCGCCGGCGTGCGCCACCTCGTGGCGGGCCTGCTGTTGGGTGCCGTCGTGCTGTGGCGCGGACTGCCTCGGCCCGCGTCCTGGACCGAGGCCGCCTGGCTCGCCTCGGGCGGCCTCTTCTTCATGACCATCAGCAACGGCAGCGTGGTCTGGGCGGAGCAGTTCGTGCCGTCGGGCGTCGCGAGCGTCTACGTGGTGCTGGTGGTGGTCTGGACCGCGCTCGCCGATGCGCTCATACCGGGCGGCCACTCCCGCATCACCCTCCGCGTGGTGACGGGCCTGATCATCGGCTCGCTCGGCGCCGTGCTGCTCGTCGGCACCTCGCTCCGCGACCTGCTCAGCTCCGACCTGCGCGGCCCCGCCATGCTCACCCTCGCCAGCATGTCCTGGGGGCTCGGCACCGTGCTGATGAAGCGCCGTCGCACCGACGCGAGCCCCTTCACCGTCGCCGCGATGCAGATGACCACGGGCGGTGCGGTGCTGGTGCTCCTCGGCCTCGTGAAGGGCGAACTTCCCGCCTTCCACCTCGATCCCATCGGCGCGGGCGCCCTCGCCTACCTCATCGTCGCCGGCTCCGTCGTGGGCTTCGGCGCCTACGTCTACGCCCTGCGGCACATGTCTCCCACCGCGCTCGGCACCTATGCGTACGTGAACCCCGTCGTCGCGGTGGGGCTGGGCTGGCTGCTGGGCCACGAGGCGGTGACGGGACGCATGCTGCTCGCGATGGCGTTGATGGTGGGTGCCGCCGCCCTCATCCAGTTCGGCGACCGGCTCGCGGGCCTCGCCCCTCGGGCCGCCATCGACCCGGTTCCCGACGCCCAGGAGTGACCGTCATGCCGTCAGGCACCTCCCTTCGCTTCACGAGTCCGCGGTTCGATCACGCTTCGGAGCTGCCCGCCGAGTACAACGCCGGCAACCGGTTCTACGGCCGCGACGTCGCGCTCTGGCTCGCCGAGGCGCTGACCGCACGCGGGCTGCCTGCAGACTTCATGGATGAGGACTGGGGTTGGCTCGTCTTCAGCCGGCGCGAGACCACCCGCGACTTCGAAGCCGCCGTGTACTACCTCGGCGAGGCCGACGACGACTCGGCCTCCGACTCGGACGACTGGGGCCTCTGGCTCCGCGCCCACGAACGCGGCAAGCTGTTCGGGCTGTTGCCGCGCCGGGTCGAGGTCCCGGTTCCCGACGACGTCGATGCCGCGGTTCGCGCCGCGATCACCTCGATCGGCGCCACACCCATGTCATGGGACGATGGCGACTCCGGCGGTCGTTGACCCGCGAAATGCGAAGCGGGGCCCGCCG
>JBJMOZ010000170.1:0-4016 GCA_045803465.1 Gemmatimonadales bacterium
CGGCGACGACTACGAGCTGCTCGAGCCGGTGGGCCGCGGGGGGTTCGGCCGCGTATACCGCGTGCGCGACCTGCACCTCGAACGCGAGGTGGCGCTCAAGGTGCTCGATCCCGAGCTGACGCGCGATCCGGCCGTGGTGGAGCGCTTCCGGCGCGAGGCGCAGCTGGCCGCGAAGCTGAGCCACCCGAACATCGTGGACATCTACGACATCCAGAGTCGAGCGGGGCTCATCTGGTACACGATGGAACTGGTGCGCGGCCCCAACCTCGCGCAGCTGGTGGAGCGCGAGGGACCACTGCCGGTGAGCCGCGTCATCCGGCTGCTGCGTGAGTCCCTCGGCGCGCTCGCGCAGGCACACGCGCTTGGCCTCGTGCACCGCGACATAAAGCCGGAAAACCTGCTCATCGCGCCGGGCGGCGCCGTGAAGATCACCGACTTCGGCCTGGCGCTCGCGCTGCGCGGACAGGGCCGCTTCGGCGGCGCCACGAGCCAGAGCGGCACGCCCCAGTTCGCGAGCCCGGAGCAGCTGCTGGGCGAGCGCGTGGACCAGCGCAGCGACCTCTACAGCACCGCTGCTGCAGCGTACTTCGCCCTGCTCGGCCGCCCGCCCTTCGGCGGCAGCACGCCGGAGCAGATCCTGGCGCGCCAGACCACCGACCAGTTCCCCGAGCTCGGCACCGAACGGCCCGACGTGCAGCCAGCGCTCGCACGCGTCCTCGAGCGCGCGCTCAGCAACGAGGTGGGCCGGCGCTATGCGTCGGCGCTCGACTTCCTGCAGGCGATCAACAAGGTCACCCGCCGCTCGCTGCGGCAGCGAGGCGTGGGCTGGCTGCAACGCCTGGTGGCCCGGTTGGAGCGCAGCTCCCCTTGACAGTCCCGGTCCCGAGGTGAGATTTGGCAGCGATTCGCTACACTCCTCGGCCGAAACTCGACGACATCCGGGCCTGTGGCCCGTCCAGACGTCATGACACGGGACAGGCCCGTGCGCATGCACACGCGGGCGTACGGATTCTCCGTGCGTCGGCGGCAGTCAATCAAGAACGAGGTCAGCTGCAATGGCGCGCGTTACTGGTACGGTCAAGTGGTTCAATGATGCGAAGGGCTATGGCTTCATCACGCCCGAGAACGGGGACAAGGATTGCTTCGTCCATCACTCGGCCATCCAGGCCGACGGGTTCCGCAGCCTCGCCGAGGGCGAGCGCGTGGAGTTCGAGATCGTGCAGGGCCAGAAGGGCCCCGCCGCGGAGAAGGTGACGAAGGTCAAGTAACGCGTCGTCGAATGCAGGAGAAGCGCAACGGGCCGCCCCACCAGGGGCGGCCCGTTGTCTACCGGCGGTGCCGAGCTACTTGTGCCGGTAGGTGACCCGGCCGCGCGTGAGGTCGTATGGCGAAAGGACGACGGTGACGCGATCACCCTCGAGCACGCGGATCTTGAACTTGCTCATCTTGCCCGCCGCGTACGCCAGGATCTCGTGACCGTTGTCCAGCATCACCCGATAGTTCCGATCGGGCAGGACCTCGGTCACCACGCCCTCCATCTCGATGCCTTCCTCTTTCGCCATCCGCACTCCGTCGTCAGGGGGCCGGCCGATGCGGACGCACGGGCCGTAGTCGGCGGGGAATCTTGCCCCGCACCCGGCCGGGCGCAACCGCTCAGGCCGGTGCGGGCATCTCGGCGCGGAGGCGCCCGATCTCCTCCTCCACCAGGGCCACCAACTCCCCGATCGTCCCGGCGTCGAACGCCAGGCGCACGCCGGCGGCCTCGTAGAGGGCCGGCAGGGGCTTCGTGGCGCCCAGGGCCAGGGCCTCACGATAGCGCGCCACCGCCTCGACCGGGTCGCGCCGGCTGTTGCGCCACACCTGCAGAGCGCCGAGCTGCGCGATCCCGTATTCGATGTAGTAGAACGGATAGAGGAACACGTGCAGCTGCCGATACCAGCGCGCCACCCGCTGCCGTTCCAGCCCCGTCCAGTCCACGCCCTGCTCGAACCGCGACCGGATGCGCAGCCACGCCGCGTCGCGGGCGGCCGCATCGACGCCTTGCGGGTCGGTGTAGACCCAGTGCTGGAAGGCATCGATCGACGCCACGTGCGCCAGCGTGATGATCACGTCCTCGAGATGGTCGAGCCGGGCCTGCCGCCACTCCTCCGGCGCGAAGAAGCCCGCCGGCCGGCGCAGGTGCGGTGCCGCGAGGAGCTCCATCGACATCGACGCCAGCTCCGCCATCTCGCTGCCCGGATGCCGCTGCCACAGCAGCGGGTGATGATGCGAGGCGAACGCGTGGAACGCATGCCCCGCCTCGTGCAGCAATGTGTTCACGTCGTCGGTCAGGCCCACCGCGTTCATGAAGATGAAGGGCCGGCCGCTGATGTGCAGCGTGTCGCAGTAGCCGCCCGGCGCCTTTCCTTCCCGGCTGTCGAGGTCGAGCAGGTGCTCGTCGATCATGGTGCCGAACTCGCGTCCGAGTTCCGGATCCACGCGCTCGAAGACCTCGTGCGCGCGCGTGGCGAGCTCGGTGCCATCGGTGAACGGACGCACCGGCTCGCGCTCGTGCAGCTCCACGGCGAGGTCCCAGGGCCGGAGCGACTCGACGCCGAGAAACCGGCGCCGGTGCGCCATCAGGCGCGCGTAGGCCGGCATGACCGTCTCGGCCACGGCGGCGTGGAAGCGCTCGCAGTCGGCCGGGGTGTAGTCGAAGCGGTACTTCGCCGGGAAGATGTAGTCGCGGTAGTTGGGAAACCCGGCGTTCCGCGCCACCTGCTGGCGCAGCGCGTACATGCGGTCGAAGAGCGCCGCCATCTCGTCGCGCGCCTCTACGTACGGCGCCACTGACGCCGCCCATGCGCGCGCGCGCACCCCGCGGTCGAGGCTCTTCAGGTACGGCTGCAGCCGCGGCAGCGGGATGCGCTGCCCTTCCCACTCGGCCATCATGCCGCCGGTGAGCTTCTGGTAGTTGGCACCGAGCTCCTCGAGCTCGCTCTGCAGCGGGACGTTCGCCTCTCGGAAGATCTCGATCGAGGTGCGGAAGCGCTCGATGGCCGTGTCGAGCTCGGGCGTGTGGTAGCCGCTGGCCACGAGCCGCTTCTGCAATGACACGCTCCGCTCGTCCGCCTGCGGCAGGATCGTGGTGGAGAAGCGCCGGTAGTCGGCCTCCGCCTGCGCGTCGCGCGTGTCGACGGTGTAGCGGATCATGGCGCGCGAGGCCGCCTCCATGAGCAACGCCTCGAGCTTCGACCAGTCGGCAAGCCACGCCGGAATCGACGAAGGGTCGAGTCGGCGCGCCTGCAGCTCGTCGTACCAGGGAGCGATGTCCTCCCACGTGGCGCTGGCGAGGGCGGCGGGCGAGTCGGGCAGCGGACGGGTCATGACGGCAGCCTCCTCAGGCAGCGACGGGTGCGCGCTTGTGCCGCGGCGGCACGACGGGCACGCGGAACGCGAGCACGGTGACGACGGCGACGATGGCGGCGCCCAGGACGAACGGCATCCACACGGCGCGCTCGAAGGCGGCCGTGGCGAACAGCGGCGCGATCACGCGGGCCATGCCGGCCCATGTCTGGGCCACTCCCATCACCGTGCCGATCTCGCCGGGATCCGTGTGCGAGGCGATGAGCGAGGTGGTGGCCGGGAACAGCAAGGCCGTTCCGATGGGAACGAGCGGCATGATGCAGAGCAGTATCGTGATCGACGAGGCGAGCGGATACAGCAGCAGCCCCACGACGAGCGCGAGCGCGCCCGTGCGCATCGCCCACGTTTCCCCGATGCGGTCCACGATCGGCCCCAGCAAGAGGGAGCGCAGTACCACCGACAGTCCGCCCACGTAGAGAAAATAAGGCCCGATCGACGTGGCCGTCACGCCGAAGCGAGCACCCAGGAAGAGCGCCAGCACCGACGTCAGCGCCGAGAAGGCGAGCATCCCCACGCCGTAGATCCAGATCATCCGCGGCGCGGGCTCCGACGGATGGCGCAGCACGTGCCAGGCGGCGTGCCAGATGGGCTTGCGCACCTTGGGCGGGCCC
>JBJMOZ010000317.1:0-2508 GCA_045803465.1 Gemmatimonadales bacterium
GGGCACGCCCGGGCCGCGCAACCACTTGCAGCGGGTGCGCCTAGTCGCGGTCGGACCCGAAGGCGCGGGTGACGAGCACGCGGAACTGCCGGGTGTGCCCCGGCGTCAGGAAGCGCTCGAGCTGGGGCCCACCCGGAGCACCCTGATTCACGTTGTAGCCGCCGAAGGTGGCGTACTGGGAGTCGAGGACGTTGTTGACCACGCCGGCGATCTCCCACGGCCCCACCTCCCAGCCCAATCGGACGTCCGCCACGAAGTAGTCGTCCAGCGGGGCGGTCTCGTTGGCCTCGTCGCCGCGCAGGAACTGCTCGCCGATCCAGCGGGCATCGAGGCCGGCGCGCAGGCCCATCGGGAAGCGGAGGTTCAGGCCCGCCTTCACCTGATGCTCGGGCACGAGCGGCAGCCGGTCGCCAGGGGCCGTCGTGTTCTCGCCGCCGAACTCCTCGCGCAGGCTGAAGATGTCGGCCTCGGTCTGGAAGGTGGCGCGGGTCCATGCGTAGTTGGCGTACAGCATGTGCCCGGGCCCGAATGCGTAGTTGCCGGCGACCTCGACGCCCTCGCGGCGCGTGCTGGAGATGTTGTCGAAGTAGCCGTCGATGGTCGAACCCTCGGGTTCGTTCTCGTCGCGGTACGGAAACAGGAAGATGTCGTCGGTCACGCCGGTGCGATACAGCGAGCCGCTCATCGAGAATGCGCCGCGCGTGAGCCGCACGCCCGCTTCCCACGTCGTCGCCACGACGGCGTCGATCGGCGGATCGTCACCCAGCGCGAACGGCAGTGGACACGGCTCCTGCGGGTCGGCGCACGCCACTTCGATGACCGACGGCGCGCGGAACGCCTGGCCCCACGACCCGAACACCGAGAACCCCTTCCCCACGTCCACGTCGACGCCGAGCCGCGGGTTGAGGCGGGTCCAGCTCTGCGTCGTGTCGCGCGTGGGATCCAGCAGGTTGCGGAAGGGTGCGGTCACGTGGTCGAGCCGCACGCCGCCGGAGAACGTCACGCGGCCGAGCGTGTAGTCGGCGAGCGCGAAGCCCGCGAGATCCCACACGGGACTCTCGACCGCCGTCGTCTGCGCGCGCGTGCCGCCGAACTTGCTCGAGTCCGCGAAGAGCTGCACCCGCGTCGAGCTGGTGGACCCGTCGATGCCGACGCGCAGCCCGAGCGCGTGATCGCCGGCCACGGGAACGGCGAAGCGGTAGTCCACCGTGCCGCCCAGCACGCGGTTCCGGCTCAGCCCGAACGCGTCGGGATCCGCCGCCTGGTTGACGTTGAACCGCTCCGCATTGTGCGAGCGGAAGTAGAGGTTGAACGAGCCGCGCCCGTTGCCCAGTTGCCGATAGCCGAGCAGGGCGACCTGCACCGCGTCGAGATCCTCGTAGTCGCCGCCGGTGAGGTTCGAGTCTGGGTTCTCACGGTACACCGACTCCGGCAACGAGCCCGCCGTGCGCGCATACGACTGGGCGTAGAAGGACTGCAGTCGCAGGCCGCTCGTGGCGCCGAGCTTGCCGAGGTTGCCGAAGAGGTTCCACTGGTCGGCGCCGGTGCCCTGCCGCCAACCGTCCTCGCGGTTGTAGCCGCCGCCGGCGTAGTAGTCGTAGCCGCGGCCCGTCGTCCCGCCAAGCGAGGCTTCCGCGCTGGCGCTGCCGAAGGTGCCGCCCATGAGCTCGATCTCGCCGTTGATCGGCCCCTCGCCACGCCGCGTGACGAGGTTCACCGCCCCGCCGAGCGAGTTGCGGCCCAGCAGCGACCCATTGCCGGAGAGCACTTCGACGCGCTTCACGTGCTCGAGCGGCAGGAGGTCGAAGTTGACCTGCGCGGCATCGGGCTCGTTCATGCGCACGCCATCCAGGAACACGCTGATGCCCTGCGGCAGGCCCACCACCGGCGACGCGTAGAAGCCGCGCGAGCTCAGGTTGAGCTTGTAGGAGGAGCCGACGTCGTCGTAGGCCGAGAAACCCGCGAGCTGCTGCAGCACGTCCGCGAGCACGCGCGGCTCGGTGGCATCGACCTGGCTGAAGTCGAGCGTGGTGACGCGTGCCGGGACGCCCGATCCGATCTTCGGGCCGGCGAATGGCGCGATGGTGCCCACGACCTCGATGGGCGGCAGGGCGTAGGCACTGTCCCGCCGGGTCGAGTCCGGAACCTGCGCGTTGGCCGTGCCGGTGACGGCGCCGAGCAGGATGGCGATGGCGATACCACGGGTCAGGTGCATGTCGTCGGGAAGGAGGAGAGTGCCTGGAGGATCACGTCACCGCAGCTCGGCCGTCGAGGTGCGCTCGTTGCGTTCGAAGATGCCCGCGAGCACCACGCGCTCGTCGGCACCGTTGAGCACCAGCAGCCCATCGTCTGCCGGACCCTCGCCATCGAGGTCCACGCAGCAGATGCGCACGGACGTCAGCACGGGGTCCACTGCCACCACCGGTCGGTCGCCCCGGGTCAGGCGCACGCGGTCCGGGGGTGAGAGGCGCCGATCGCCATCGAGGTCCTCATAGACCATGATCGACT
>JBJMOZ010000377.1:0-3187 GCA_045803465.1 Gemmatimonadales bacterium
CTTCGGCTCAGCATGGGCGCGCTCGTCCTGATCCTGATCGCCCGGCCGCCGCTGCGTTCGATCCGTCGAGCGGATGTCCCTGCGCTCCTCGGACTGGGTGTCGCCAGCGGCGTGATGACCACGGCGTTCCTCTCGGCGATCGACCGCATCCCGCTGGGGACCGCCGTTGCGATCGAGTTCCTCGGGCCGTTGACGGTCGCGGCGATCCTCAGCCGCAGCCGGCGCATGCTCGTCTGGCCCGTCCTCGCGTTGGTCGGCGTGACACTGCTCACCGAGCCGTGGCGGGGTGAGATGGATCTGGTCGGCGTCGGCTTCGCCGCCCTCGCCGGACTCGGCTGGGGCACCTACATCGTGCTGACCCAGCGGGTGGGCGATCGCTTCGCCGGCATCAGTGGCCTGTCGATGACGATTCCGGTCGCCGCGATCGCGACGGCGTTCATCGGGGTTCCGCAGGCGTTCGGGCACCTCGACTGGCGGGTGCTGCTGTTCGCGCTCGGGCTCGCGCTGCTCGCCCCGGTGCTCGCGTTCGGACTCGAGATGCTCGCCCTGCGCCGGATGACGCACACCGCCTTCGGCACGCTCATGGCCCTCGAACCCGCGTTCGGCGTGGTGCTCGGGCTGCTCGTGCTGCACCAGCTCCCCTCAGTGATGCAGGTCGCAGGCATCCTGCTGGTCGTGCTCGCGGGTGCCGGCGCGCAGCGCGGCGGTGCACGGGACCCCGAGCCCGCGATCCCGGATGCGCCGACGGACACGGCTCCGTCTAGGCTGCTGCCGTGACCCGAGCCACCGTCTTCGATCCCCATGCCCCCGAGCCGGTCGGCCCGTACTCGCATGCGGCGGTCGCAGCCGACGGCACGCTGTTCCTCTCGGGCCAGACCCCGATCGATCCCTCGACAGGGCGACTCGTCGACGGCGACGTGGAAGCCCAGACGCGACGGGTCTTCGCCAACCTCGCCTCGGTGCTCTCCGCGGCCGGGCGAACCCTCGACGACGTGACGAAGGTCAACGTCTACCTGGTCGACATGGCGGATTTCGCCGCCATGAACGCCGTGTACTCGACGGCCTTCACCGCGCCGTATCCCGCCCGCACGACCGTGGCCGTGGCCGGGCTCCCGCTCGGCGCGCGAGTGGAGATCGAGCTCGTCGCGTAGGCACCGGGCGTCCCGCACCATGGGCGGGGACGGCTCGCGCGCCGCGTACCGCGGTTCACTGGCCGTCCAGCAGGCGCGCGGTCTCCGTCCAGAGCCGTGCCTGCCATGCGGGGTCGGCTCCAGGGCGGGCCGGAGTGATCAGTCTCGTGTTCCTGACGGTGTAGTAGCCGCCGCTCTGCCCGGCGAAGCCGGGATCCGTGGCGAGCTTCACGATCAATCCGGCACCGCGACGGGGATCGCCGATCTTCAGTCGGGTCAGCACCTTCTCCAGCGGTGCTGCGAAGCCGAGCTCTCGGCCCAGGCCGGTCACGTTGAATCCCGGGTCGATCACGTTGGCGGTCACGCCCGTGTGCTCGATGCGGCGCGCGAGCTCGAGGGTGAACATGATGTCGAGCAGCTTGCTCGCGCCGTAGCGCGTCGATGAGCCGCGGGCGGTGAATGGTGCGGTGTCGGTGAGGTCGCCGGGCAGGGCGAGCACGCCGTGCCGGCGGGATGCCTCGGAGCCGACGTTCACGATCCGCGCGGCACCGGCCGCGATGAGTGACGGCAGCAGCTCGCGGGTGAGCAGCCATGGCGCGAAGTAGTTCACGGCGATCATCTCGGGGTACCCGTCGGCGGTGATCCGCTGCTCGAAGGCGTGGACTCCCGCGTTGTTGATGAGGACATCGATGCGGGCGTGACGGGCGGCGATCTCCCTTCCCACGCGGCGCACCTCGGCGGTGCGGGTGAGGTCGACGAGCACGACGTCGACCTCACTGCCGGGCGCGGCGGACCGGATCTCGGCCACGGTCTGCTGGGCGCGATCGGCGCTGCGGGCGGGAAGGATGAGATGCGCTCCGCGTCGGGCGAGCTCGGTGGCGGCGATCCGGCCGATGCCGCTGGTGGCGCCGGTGATCACGATGGTGGGCGGATGGGTGGAATCGTCCATGGCGCGGCTCCAGAAATAGTGGGGATTTCGCTACCATACGGATACGATGGGTAAATGTCCACTACACCGAAGGCTGATGCCGCCGCCGACGTGAACGACGAACGCGGTCAGGCCGAGCTCGCTCTCGGTGCGGAGCTCAACGCCCTGCTCAGCGCCTCGCGTGCGCTGAGCGAGAAGTCGGCCGCCGCGTTTCATCCCGATCTGCAGCCCGCCGCGTTCCATCTCGCTCGGTGGCTCCACGCCTACGGTCCGGCGAAACCGAGCACGCTCGCCGAGGCGGTTGCGATGGACCGGAGTTCGACGAGCAGCCTGATCGGCCGGATGAAAGCGCTGGGGCTGGTTGAGAGCACTCCCGATCCCACCGATCGTCGGGCGGTGCAGATCTCGCTCACCACGGCGGGCACCGAGCACGTCGTCGCAGCCCTCGATCTCCGCGGCGAGTCATTCTTCGCCCGCACGAAGGATTGGGCCGTCGAGGACCTGAAGCAGTTCACGGCATTGCTCCACGCATTCAACGCGCCACGCACCACAGACGAGCAGCGGTGAGATCGATCACGTCTTGCCGGGCAGGCGACGGCCTGCGTGGTCAGTCGTGAGGCGGGCGTCGCAGTCGTTTGACGTCGGTGCGCCGCTTCTTGGCTTCCAAGCGCCGTTCCTTGGCCCCGCGACCCGGTTTCGTCGGCCGGCGCGCCGGTGACGGCGGGCGGAGCGCGTCGGCCACGAGCGCGGCGAGACGAGCGCGCGCGGCATCCCTGTTGCGCAATTGCGCGCGGTGCTCGGATGCCGTGACCGTCAGGACTCCCTCGACCACCCGGCTGCCCAGGCGGTCGAGGATCCGTTCCCGCTGCAGCGACGAGAGCACCGTCGAGCCCGCGACATCCCACACGAGTTCGGCTCTCGAGTCGGCCGTGTTCACCCCCTGCCCGCCGGGACCGGAGGACCGCGAGAACCGCCACGACAGCTCGGACTCTGGGATCGTGAGTTCCGAGTCGACCCGGAGACCGGGACGGTGGGCGGCGGGCATGGATCCATCATCCTCTTGCGCTCGAGCTGCGCCGCACCCATGGACCAGCTGGGCTATTGGACCTGATCGGTGGGCCGAACCAGG
>JBJMOZ010000003.1:0-8723 GCA_045803465.1 Gemmatimonadales bacterium
ATGACGGCATCCGAATCAACGCGCGCGCTGCCCCGGTGCTCGAGCTGGCCGACGGGCGACAGGTGCGGTTCGGCCACACCCCCGTCACGGCCGACTCCGCCTACTTCGTCGGTGCCCCATGGGCCGCGCGTCCTGCGGGAGCGCGCGTCCGTGGCCATCTGCGAGTGGCGTTCTGTCTGCGGGCCGAACGCTTCTGCCGAACCGCCTTCCTGCGCGTCGAGCTCCCCTGAGAACCGTCGAACGGCCTGGGGCGTAGGTAGGGCGACGCAACACCGTCCGTTCACCCACCCGGAGGTAGTGTCCATGCGCTGCATCCCTCTCCCGCTCCGTACCGTCGGCCTCGGCATCCTGCTTGGCGCACTTCCGGCTGCGGTGCACGCCCAGTCGGCCGACGGGAACACCAAGCCCGCCATGGGTGCCATGAAGGACACGGCTGCCATGAAGCACGATGCCACGATGGGCAAGGACGCCATGGCCAAGGACGGCATGTCCCACGACGCCATGTCGAAGGACACGGTGCACGCCAAGGACGCGATGAAGCACAAGGAGGCGGCCGAGGTGAAGAAGGCGGACAAGATGAAGTCCACCGGCGCCAAGTCCGACAAGGGCGCCATGGCGGAACCGGCGAAGATGTCGCAACCTTGAGGATGACCGATCCACAGGGCCGCGCAGACCATCGGCGTGGACTCGTCCCGATTTCGCGCGAGGCGTCGCTGCTGCGGCGCCTCGTGGCGCGCGACGAGCAGGCGCTCGTCGAGCTCGTCGACCTCGCCACCCCATGGATGCTGGGCGTCGCGCAGTCGATGCTGCGGGACCGGGACGAGGCGGAGGAGGTCGTCATGGACGCGTTCCGCACGGCGTGGCAGAACGTCGCCGAGGCACAGCAGGACGGTCGGGGCCTGATGCCCTACCTGCTGCGCGTCGTGCGCCACCGGGCGATCGACCGGCTGCGGGCTCGGCGTCGGCGCCAGATCAAGCTGACGCGGATCGCCGGCGAGACGTCCGGTCGCGACGTCGTGCCGGCGGTCGAGCCGGACGAAGCGGGCCAGCCTGGGTGGCACGTGCACCAGACGGTGCATGCGGCGCTCGCGCGGCTGCCGGCCGAGCAGGCGGCGGCAGTGCGGTTGGCCTACTTCGAGGGGCTCACGCACTCCGAAGTCGCCGAGTCGCTCGACATCCCGCTCGGCACGGTGAAGACCCGGCTGCGGCTCGCCTTCGTGCGCCTGCGTGGGGAACTGTCCGGCCTCAAGGACTGGGTACTATGACCGCTCACGACTGGTTCGACGATCATCGCATGGAGTACGCGATGCACCTGCTGGACGACAAGGACGCCGCGACGTTCGAGTCGCACCTCGCCGGTTGCCCGGCGTGTCGTGAGGAGCTGGCGCACATCGAGCGGGACCTCGCCTGGCTGCCCATGGGCACGCAGCCCGCCGCGCCACGACCCGACTTCCGGCGACGCATCGTGGACGACGTACTGGGCACCAGTCGCGCACGGCGCCGGACATGGTGGGCCCCCGCGGCGTTGGCGGCCGGCCTGCTGCTCGCCGCCGGAGGATGGTGGTCGGGGGCTCGGCGCGCCGAGAGCGCCGCGACCGAGCTCGCGAGCGCACGGGCGCGCCTGACGGCGCTCGAGGACACGCTCTCCGTCATTCGGGGCGCCGGCCGCGTACTGCAGGCCAGCGTGCAGATGGACGGCGCGCAGGGCGGCCTCCTCATCTTCGCCGACGAGCGGACCCATCGCTGGAACGTCGTGGTGCACGGCCTGCCGCCTGCGCCACCCACCGGCCGCTATCAGTTCTGGTTCATCTGCGCCGAGGGCATGGTACGAGGGGCGGAAGTCCGGATGCCGGGGACGAAACCGGCCAACTTCACCACCGACATGCCCAGCGTTCCGTGCACCGTGCAGGGCGCGGCTCTGAGTGTCGAGCCGATGGATGCCACCACGGGGCCGCCCAAGGGCAACATGCTCGCCCACCTGATGCTCTGAGGCATGAGAACATCATGACGACCGTGCCGGCCGACACGCATCTCCCCGCCGCAGCACCAGCGGTGCGCCGCCATCACGGCCTGGTGCGGCTCGCGCACTGGCTCAACGCGGCGACGCTCGCGGGCATGATCGCCAGCGGCCTGCAGATCTATCTGGCCTTCCCGCACTTCGGCACCAAGGAACGCACCTACGCGTTGCCCAACCCATGGGACGGCGGCGGCATTCCGCAGGCGGCGCGCCTGGGCGGCTGGCTCGCCGGCGGCCTCAACTGGCACTTCGCGCTGGCGTGGCCGTTCGTGATCACCGGGCTCGTGTACCTGCTCTTCCTCGCGTTCTCGGGGGAATGGCGCTCCCTCCTGTTCCGGCCACGCGACGTGCGCCCGGCGATCGACATGCAGCTGTACTACCTGCGCCTGCGCAAGGAGCACCCGCCGCAGGGCAAGCACAACGCGCTGCAGAAGGCCGCCTACACCTTCATCGTGGCGCTGGGAGCGGCGAGCGCGCTGAGCGGGTTCGCGATCTACAAGCCGGTGCAGCTGGCGTGGCTGGTGACGCTGTTCGGCGGCTTCGAGCTGGCGCGCTACTGGCATTTCCTGGCGGTGTGGACGTTCATCGCCTTCACCGTCCTGCACGTGGTGCTGGTCTTCACGGTCGATCCCGCATCGCTCCGCGCGATGATCACCGGCTGGTACCGCGGGAGGTTTCCGAGCCATGACTGATCCGCGCACGCCCGGCCTGGCGCGCCGCGATTTCCTCCGCCTGGGACTGGTGGCCGGCCCCGCGTCGATCGTCGCAGCCTGCGGCTGGGACGGCGGGCCGCTGATCAAGCCGAAGCTGCAGGCCATCTCCCGACTGAACGACTGGGTGGGCGAGAAGCTCCTGCTCTCGCCGAACCGCCTGGCGCCCACCTACGCGACATCGGCCCGCAGCGCCACGGTGCCGGCGTACTTCATCAGCGACGACGTGCCGACCCTCGCGCAGCCCTCGGCGTGGTCGCTGGAGGTGGGCGGCCTGGTGCGCCGGCCCACGCGTCTGACGCTCGCCATGCTGCAGGCGCTGCCGTCGGTGACCTACACCGTGAAGCACCATTGCGTGGAAGGCTGGACCGCGATCGCCACCTGGACGGGCGTGCCCGTGGCCACGGTGGCCGCGCTCGTGGAGCCGCTTCCGGCTGCACGCCATCTCCGATTCGACTCGTTCGACGACGGCTACTTCAACGGCTGGGACCTCACCAGCGGCATGCACGCGCAGACCATCCTCGCGTACGCCTTCAACGATCGGCCGCTCTCGCCCGAGCGCGGGGCGCCGCTGCGGCTCTACTCGCCCATCAAGCTGGGGTACAAGCTCACGAAGTACCTCACGCGGATGTCGTTCACGACGGAGCGACCCGGCGGGTACTGGGAAGATCAGGGATATCCGTGGCTGGGTGGCGTCTGAGCGGCCGGTGGACGTGCCCTTGCGTCCGCCCGTACCCACACCGATTCTCCGCTGCATCCCGCGTCGCCTTGGCGCATTCAGGAGAATTCGCATGCATCGACCCGCGCTCGCCGGCCTCGCCCTGGCCCTCCTGTCGGCGACGCCGCTCATCGCACAGTCCGTGAAGCCCAACACGCTGAGCGCGGAAGAGAAGGCCCAGGGCTTCCGTCTCCTGTTCGACGGCAGGTCGAGCAATGGCTGGCGCGGCTATCGCCAGAAGTCGCTGCCGGACAACTGGCAGGTGACGAACGGCGCCCTGATCCGCGTCGCCACCGGGCCCGACATCGTCTCGGCCGACGAGTTCGCCAACTTCGAGTTGCGGCTGCAGTGGAAGATCGAGAAGGGCGGCAACAGCGGCATCATGTACCGCGTGTCCGAGGATCTCGAGTCCACCTACGAGAGCGGACCCGAGATGCAGGTGCTCGACGACGCGAACAACCGCGAGGGCCAGAATCCCCTGACCTCGGCGGGCGCCAATTACGGCCTCTACCCGGCGAAGCAGGGCGTGGTGCACCCGGCGGGTGAGTGGAACGACGTGCGCATCATCGTGGATGGCGCGCACGTCGAGCACTGGCTCAACGGCACGAAGGTGGTCGAGTACGAGCTGTGGAGCCACGACTGGAAGGACCGGGTAGCATCCACGAAATTCAAGCAGTGGCCGACGTTCGGCCTCAACCATGCCGGGCACATCGCGCTGCAGGAGCATGACGCCCGCGTCGCGTACCGGAGCATCCGCATCAAGGCGCTGCAGTGAGCGTCCGCGTCCGGCTGGGCGCGATGATGTTCCTGCAGTACTTCATCTGGGGCGCCTGGTTCGTCACGCTGGGCACGTGGCTCGGCTCGACGCTCAGGTTTTCGGGTGTGGAAGTGGGGAGCGCCTACGGCTCGATGGCCATCGGCGCGATCGTCGCCCCGGTGTTCGTCGGGATGGTGGCCGACCGCTTCTTCGCCAGCGAGAAGCTGCTGGCCCTGCTGCACCTGGCGGGCGGCGCCCTGCTCTTCCTCGCGTCGGGCACCGCGACGTTCGGCACGCTCTACCCGCTGCTCATCGCCTACGCGCTCTGCTACATGCCGACGCTGGCGCTCACGAACTCCATCTCGTTCGATCACGTCCGCGACATCGCGAAGGAATTCCCGCTCATCCGCGTGCTGGGCACCATCGGCTGGATCGTGGCGGGGCTCGTGGTGGGCTCACTCGGCGTCGAGGCCACCGGGATCCCGATGCGCATCGCGGCGGGCGCCTCGATCGTGCTGGGCCTCTTCGCGTTCACGCTGCCCCATACGCCCCCGCACGCCGCCGGCAAGCCGTTGAGCCTGCGCGACGTACTGGGCCTCGACGCGCTCTCGCTGCTGCGGGACCGTTCCTTCGCGACCTTCGTGGTGGGCTCGTTCCTGCTCTGCATCCCGCTGCAGTTCTACTACGCCTTCACCAACCTCTTCCTCAATGAATCGGGCGTGGCGCGGGCGGCGAGCAAGATGACGCTCGGGCAGATGAGCGAGATCGGCTTCATGGTGCTGCTGCCGGTGCTGCTCTCGCGCTGGGGCGTGAAGCGCATCCTGCTGGTGGGCATGCTGGCCTGGTCGCTGCGCTACCTGCTGTTCGCGTTCGGCGACACGGGCCCGGGCGTGTGGATGCTCTACGGGGGCATCCTGCTGCACGGCGTCTGCTACGACTTCTTCTTCGTGACGGGGCAGATCTACGTGGACCAGCAGGCCGGCGAGAAGATCCGCGCCGCAGCGCAGGGATTCATCACGCTCGTGACGCAGGGCCTGGGCTACCTGATCGGCAGCTGGGTGTCGGGCGCCGTGGTGCAGGCGCACGCGCTCCCGGGCGGACACGACTGGCGCGGCATCTGGCTAGTGCCGGCACTCGGTGCGGTGGTGATCCTGCTGGTGTTCGGGTTGATGTTCCGGCCGCGGCAGCTCGAGCTGGCCCCTTCGTCGCCCTGAGCGCAGCGAAGGACCCTGGCGCCCCTACGGGCGCCAGGTTCCCTTCGCCACCTTCGGCACGAAATCGTCGATCCCCGCCGGCGGAAACCGCACGGTCGTGCCCAGTTCCGCGCTCTTGTAGGCCGCCATCAGCACCCGCACCACCTCCACCCCGTCCGCGAAGGTGAGCCTCGGCTTCTCCTTGCCGAGGAAGACGCGCACGAAGTGCCGGTCCTCGTTCACGTAGCCGTAGGCCGCGTACTCCTCCGCCACGACGGGCATCTGGCCCATTTCAGCATTCTGCTTCTCGACGAGGTCTTCGCCGGCGCGCCCGCGCACCCGGCGCGAGAAGAAGAGCTTGAGCCCCGAGTCGAGCGTGTTCCACGCCATGGAGTACTCCGGGCCCAGCAGCTCGGCCGAAAGTCGCAGCCCGGCGCCCACGAAGCTCCAGCTCGTCGTGGCTTCCCCCATCACCGTGAGGCCCTCGGGCGTCTCGAACTCGATGGTGATGCTCGCGAAGTCCTCCGCCGGCGCGCGGCGGTAGTTCACGCCGGGCATCTCCTTCGCGAGGCGTTTGACGTACTCGGGCCGCGTCCACTTGAGGGACGCGATGTGGGCCGTGATGCGCTTCGGCTTCACGGTGCCGAGGGGTTGGCCGGGCTCGGTGAGCAGGTGGCGCACCATGAGCGCCGAGTGGCACATCATGTCGTTCAGCACGCCGCCGCCCTGCAGCTTGCCGCGCCAGAACCACGGCTTGTGCGGCCCGCTGTGCTCCTCGGCGGCGCGCGCGAGGTAGGGACGGCCGGTGTTGCTGGCGCCGCGCGCCCACAGCAGCGCACGGCCGATCTCCACCTGCGGGGCGAAGAGCTGGTTCTCGAGGTACCCCGTCTTGAGGCGCACCCGCCGTGCCAGCGCCGCCACCTCCTTCGCCTCGGCGACGTTCCGGGCGAGCGGCTTCTCGCAGGCGAGGCCGATCAGGTCGCCACGCCCGCGTTCAAGCGTGTGGACGATCTCTTCCACGTTATCGATGCGCGCGTGGTTGGGCCCGCAGAGCCAGAGCGCGTGGATGTCGGGATCGGCCACCATTGCGGCGATGGAGCGGTAGGGCTTCGCCTCGCCCACGTCGAGCTGACGGGCGAGCGCCGCCGTCGACGTCGCGTTGCGCGCATTCGGGCTCCAGACGCCCAGCACGTCGCAATCGCGCACCTGCTGGAAGGCCCGCAGGTGGAACTGCGCGTTGAATCCGCTGCCGATGATGCCGATGCCGAGCCGCCTGGGTTTCACTTTGGCCCCCCGTACTTGCGGTCCCATTCCTCGTAGTTCAGACCAATCTCTTCGAGGGCCTTCGGTGGTGCGCCCTGCCACTGCGGATTGAAGACGTTGCCCTCGTAGCGCAGGTCCTCGACCCCCATGCGGCTGGAGAAGAACGCGGCTGCGGTGAGGTCGCGAAGCCGGCAGAAGAAGGTCGCGGCTCCCGCATGTTCGGGTTTCGCGCGCGCGGGCCACGCGATGTCGTCGAGCACCGCACTGCGCTGCTCCTCGCCGCACTGCAGGAACGGCTGCCGGAATCGCCGCACGCACTCGGCGTCGAACCATCGCAATCCCTCGCGCCAGGCCGCTTGCGTGCGAGCGCCGTTCTCGCTCAGCACAAAGTCCATGTACGGCACCGAGCCGGCCTCGGTGGCACTGCCCGACCGGTCGTCCGTGGGGATGATCATGTCGGCGAGCACGCTCACGAGTGCGCTCTCCTCCGCGGAGAAGAACGCCATGCCTCCGCCGTCTGCGAGCCGCCGGGTGAACCGCTCCCACGATGGCGTGCCCACGCCATACGCGCCCAGGAGCCCGAACGAGAATGCGGCGAGTGCTTCGCGACGATCCATGGGCTCGCTCATACCGCCCCCTGCTTCCGAAGCGCCATGATGTGGTCGCTGGTGCGCCAGGCAAGCGCCATGATGCTCCAGGTCGGGTTCTTGTCGGCCTGCGACGGAAAGGGTGCGCCGTCGGCCACGAAGAGATTGGGCACGTCGTGCGCGCGGCAGTTGGCGTCGAGCACCGAAGTGGACGGATCGCTGCCCATGCGGGCGCCGCCCAGCTCGTGGATGATCCGTCCCCCTGGCGCAATGTTGTAGCCCTCCGCGCGCGTCGGCATGGGAGAGGTGACCTGTCCGCCCATCTCGGCGATCAGCCCACGAAACGTCTCCTGCATGTGCCGCACCTGGTTGTACTCGTGCTCGGAGAAGTTCCAGTGGAAACGCAACACCGGAATGCCGTACTTGTCCCTTACCGTGGGGTCGAGCTCGCAGTAGCTGCCGTCGTTCGGGATCATCTCGCCGCGGCCGGAGAAGCCGACCGTCGTGCCCCAGTAGCGGCGATAATCCTGCTTGAGCGATCGGCCCCAGCCGCCGCCCACCGGCAGCTGCTCGATGCCGCCGCCCCAGCCGGCCGAGGGCTGTCCGAGGCCGCCGTACACCTCGATGTGGTAGCCGCGCGGGAAGTCGAGCTTGGCATTGTCGAGCCACCACGGCATGTAGACGTGCCCACCGCCCACGCCGTCCTCGTTGTAGACGGTGCGACCCACGAGCCGCGGGATGAAGCCCTCGACGTCCGAGCCCGTCGTGTCGGTGAGGTAGCGACCGACGGCGCCGCTCGAGTTGGCGAGGCCCTGCGGAAACCGGGACGACCTCGAATTGAGCAGCAGGCGCGCCGTCTCGCAGGCGCTCGCGGCAAGCACCACCACCTTCGCGCGGACGTGCCGTTCCTTCCCCGTCGCCGTGTCGATGTAGCCGACGCCGCTGGCACGGCCCCGCTCGTCCACCGTCACCTCGCGCGCCATGGCGCCGGTCCGGAGCGTGAGCCGCCCGGTCTCGAGCGCGGGGGCGATCAGGACGTTCGTGCTGGTGAAGTTGGAATTGGTGAGGCAGCCGCGGTTGCACTGGCCGCAGTAGTGGCATGCCGTTCGGCCATTGTGCGCCCGCGTGATCACCGAGAGCCGGGCCGGGATGCACGTCACGCGTTGCCGCTTGGCCGCGTCCATGACGAGGAGCTCGTAGGCGCGCGGCCGGGGCGGCGGATGGAAGATGCCATCCGGCTGGTTGTGCAGGCCCTCGACGCTGCCGAACAGCCCGACGAGCTCGTCGAGCCGGTCGTAGTAGGGCGCGATGTCGTCGTAGCGGATGGGCCAGTTGGGCGAGAGCCCGTCGAGCTCACCGCGACGGAAGTCGTCGGGCCCGAACCGCAGCGAGATCCGGCCCCAGTGATTCGTGCGACCACCCACCATGCGGGCGCGCCACCAGTCGAACCTGGTGCCCGGCGCCATGGTGTAGGGCTC